>JBEQAI010000001.1:0-36954 GCA_041640415.1 Ammoniphilus sp.
ATTTTCGCTTTGCTATCACCTACATAAACCTCTTCGATAGAATTATCGGAAATTGGACCAGAATATATGTTTTTGGTTGATACAGACCACTGATGTGGCGTATCCCACTCCGCTCCTCGGCCATCGGAAATTGTCCATTTATCTCCTACCTTTTGAAAGTATGAAGACCAGATTTGTTTTCCATTTTTTATAGTATAAATAACAATTGCATCGTCTTGATGAATTACATCTTCCTCCTTGTAAATAAGCGAATAATTCCCTTTACCTTCTGACTTTTTCATTATGAAGTGAAAAAAATCTTCGAGGGATTCTTCTTTCGAACAGGCAATTAAGAATACTAGACATAGCAAAAAAAATAATCTTTTAAACAAATTTACCCCTCCTGTTTAAACTGTCTTTCGTTGTGACTTCCCAAAGGATATTCTTAATTGCAACAAAAAGCAGGGGATGGTGGTCGATTCCGTTCCCCCGCTATAGAATACTGTTAGAATAATTAATAGAATGCCTAGAAAGCATCCCTTTGTTACGCTAACGAATCTGTTTAGGTAAACTTAATTAATGCAATACTACTTATCTTTACTAAGGTCAGACAATTTACTTGATATTTCTCTTAATAAATGTATTTCTTCTTCCTGCTTTGATATTATCTTATTTGCGTTCTTTTCTATTGACATCGCCAACAAAACCACGGCACCCAAAATTATTAGTAAAGAGCCAAAACCCATTAAATCACCTCTACCAAATTGTACCACAACCAAAATTCAAAAACCTACTGTTACCTGTTAAAAATAGGAACTGGCGCACAGTTATTTATCAAGTATACACCCGTTTGTTGAATTTCAAGCTTGCTAAAACCTAATTTTCTTTTTCGGTTGAAAGGCTGGCTTACCCGTTAACTTAGCAACTTTTTTTCCTTTCTTAAATCTCACTTGATTAAAAGGAACCCAATAATGATATTTATTCTTCCTGTCGTACAACCATTTCTCAAAACCGATTTGTAGTTTATGTATATTTCTACCTACCTTTGTGTGACAGCGAATAAAAGGGGGAAATCCCCCTTAAAGGGAAATCCCTGAAGTTAGCTATCCTATCACAATTATTCCAGATGTTTTCGCATATAAATCATAGACTTAAATAGATCTCCATCCACTTGAATGTAGAATCTCCCCTTTTGGATCTCAATGAGACTTTTCGCGATAGATAGCCCTAACCCGCTGCCTTCGCTTGATCTGGCTTCATCCCCTCTTGTAAAACGTTCCATTAAATCTTCTGCGGAGATATTTAGTTCATAGGCTGAGATGTTTTTAAAGGTAAGCAGGATTTCATCCCCTGCATCTTCAATATCGATATACACTCTTGAGCCTTTGAGTGTATATTTGAAGATATTGGACAAGAGGTTTTCGATTGACCTCCACAACAGCTTTCCATCGGCGGTAACATACACCTTTTCCTTAGGATGATTAAACTTCACTTCTAAATCTAAGGACTCAATTTTTTCATTGACTTCACCGAGCCCCTGGGAAATTAAAGATACGATGTTGATTCGCTCAAACTGAACGGGAATATTTCCGCTGGAAGCCTTGGCTGCTTCAAATAAATCATCGGTGAGAACTTTAAGTCTTTTCGATTTTTGATCCAGCACTTCGATATATTCTTCTACCTTGGAAGGGTCCTTTTCTTTTTTCAATAGATCTACATAGGTAATTATAGAAGTTAAAGGTGTTCGGATATCATGGGACACATTGGTAATGAGCTCCGTTTTTAATCGTTCGCTTTTCAGTTCATTATCCACGGCTTTCTTTAACCCATCGGTGATGCCGTTGATATTCGCTGCCAGTCTTGAAAACTCCCCTTTACTTCCCACGTCAATGCGATGATGGAGATCCCCATCCTTAATTTTCTCTACCCCTTCTTGGATTACCTGGAAGGACTTGACCTTCTTCAAGGCAAACCAAGCGGCGATACCGAGGGTTACGGGAAACATAAAAAACGTTAAGGCAACGATAAGGGGATAACCGATTACGATAAGTACCGTCTTGATGCCAACACTTCCGCTGTCATATATATTTCTAACAAATTTATATATCGTATAGAGAATGCGGAAGACTAAGCTATGCTTTATGAGCGTTCCATTCTTCCAATGCCTCACGAGGGATAGCACTAGCATCAATCCGACAGTGGCAAAGGTAATCGTGATTGGAATGACCATGAACATCATCTCAGTATCATTCAAATCATCTAGCAGGGCCGCCCAAAATGCTAAAAGAATGACGCATAGACCTAGCTTCACATCCGTAAATAATTTATCTAAGGGATTCAAGCTTACCTCTTGATCCTTAAAAGATGTTCTCCCCATAACGATCACCAAATAGAGAAAGGAGAGGATACCTGCTGTTAAAAATCCGAGTAATCTATAGAAGCTCTGGGTAGCCACTGCTTTATTTTCCTGCCACTCTTTCAGGTTTTGATCGAGAAACTCTTGTGTAAAAGCGATATAAACAACCATGCTTTTCGGATCCAATGATTGGATTGGTTCTGTGATTTGTTTATATAGGTATTGATTTTCCTTTACTTCCTTAGGGTAGAGCTCGGTTTTATACTCCCCAAACATCATATAGGAAGGATAGGTTCGAAACTGTTCCTTTTCCGTGTTCGGCGTGTTGGTAAATACATGGACACCATCACTGGCATAAAACAAGCGATTTTCATAATCGTTTAAGCTTTGCAGTAATCGATGAAAGGTCTTTAAATCATTCTGAATCAGCTGTTCCCTTGCTTTGGCCAACTGATTGGCATACACTTCTTTAAACCTTTCGAAGTTTTCTTTTTCTGTTAAGTCGTAGCTATACTCTGGGGATTGGTATTGATACTCCGAAAACAGTTGTCTTTCTTCCCAGCTCCATTCCTCTTCACTGATCGTCCCGCCACTTGCTATATGTTCCTCATTCTTATACTCTCCGAGGAGTCTAGTCAGATCGTTTACGAGGCTTCGACTCTCCCGAATATAAGCCCTGCTATGAAAGTAGTTATCTTCAAAAATGATTCCAAAATCACCATCATTTGCATTTTCCACTTGCACAATTGAAGTAACCAGACCGGTAAAACAAAGGATCACCAGAACAAAAGCCAGTATTTTCGTTATGATCGCATGACTATAATTTTTCAACTTTATATCCCACTCCCCACACAACCTTCAAATATTTTGGTTCTTTCGGATTGATTTCGATTTTTTCCCTGATTTTGCGGATATGAACCGTCACCGTATTTTCCGGACTAAAGGCCGTTTCATTCCAAACCTTCTCATAAATCTCCTCAATGGAAAAGACTTTACCCGCGTTGGCGGTCAGGAGCTTGAGTAACTTATATTGCACCGGGGTAAGATGAACCTCTTCCCCATCGACGGTCACCGTTTTTCTTTCATCATCGATCATGAGTCCCCCTGTCTGGTATACATTACTTTTGGTTTCCAGACTCCCGAATGTGGTATACCTTCTCAGCTGGGATTTCACCCTGGCAATGAGCTCTAAGGGATTAAACGGCTTCGTAATATAGTCGTCGGCTCCTAAATTTAATCCTAAGATCTTATCCGAGTCCTCGGATTTGGCTGAAAGCATAATCAACGGAATTTTTTTATCTTCTCTGATCTTGATCGTCGCGCTTATTCCATCCATCTTCGGCATCATGATATCCATAATAATCAGGTGAATCTCTTGCCTCTCAACAATGTCTATGGCCTCTAGACCGTTAAACGCTTTGAATATGGCATACCCTTGATTTTCTAAGTAAACCCCTAGAGCATCAACAATCGACTTATCATCATCACAAACCAAGATATTCATCAACCATTCACTCCTAAATCAGAATCGAGCATTTCATCTCTCCCCCTTATTTTGTTCTAAAATCATTCTACCTGCAAAATCTTAATAAACCCCTAACGCATTTCTTAAGATTTTCTTAGTTTCTTCAAAGAAAAAGCAACCTGTCATAAGACAAGTTGCTTGTTGGAATCCTCCACGATGTGATAGCTTCCATCTACCGTAAAGCCTTGGAACTAATGCCCTAAAGTTGAAAGGACTACGCCAAAGTTAACTCTGGTTTTACCACCCCATTCGATTACGCAGTGTGGTAATTTGCGCAATATGATGCCTTCCATGCCAGGCGTACAGTCCTATGTTCCAGGCTAATTGGATCTCGCCCGATTCTGGGTGAAAAAAGGTCCGTTTTAGCTCAGCGGAACTCAAATGAGATAAAAGATGAACCCATCTTTGATGCAATGCTTCTAGCAATGACAGGGAGACCTCGATGGGCATGTGGGAATCGGGTAGCTCCGCCCATTTCTCCTCACGGTAGGGCTTAATTGTGGGTTGATGTTCAGTGAGGGCTAGTTTAAATCGAATGTAGCTATTCATGTGACTATCCGCAAGATGATGGACGACTTGGCGAATCGTCCATCCGCCGGAACGGTAAGGGGTATTTAGCTGCTGATCATGTAAGCCTTCCACCACGTTTCTTAAGAGGGAAGGAGCAGCCTCGATTTCTTTTACCCATGTTTGAATTTGATCTGTTGTAATTTCTCCCTCGTGCTGAAATAGACCAACCGGATATCTGATGTCCACTATGATGACCTCCTTATACTCTTATCTTCCTATATCCCTTTATTCTCTCATAGGACCGGACGTCTTTCTATTTTCTTCATTTACTACTTTATCGAGCACCCTAATAGTGTGAGATGGCAGAAAGAATTTAAGTTGGCGTGGAGACCCAAGAGCATATAAACCCCTATCTTAAATGACAGGGGTTTTCTTCTAAGATCATATTCTTTACAAACATCTAGCTTCAATCGTTTTTAATGGACTTTCTGCAATTCAACCTCGATCAGCATTATTGAAGTCGTATTCTGACTCCAATAAACTTTTGTTCCTTAACTTTTGAGTTATCGCGTTAACCTATCCGGCAAGAGGCAAAATAATTTCTACCGTAGTTCCGTGCCCGACTTCACTTTCAATCCGCATGTGTCCTTTATGGTTTTGGATAATACGCTGTGAAACCATAACGCCTAGTCCGGTTCCATTCTCTTTGGTCGTGAAGAAAGGGTTACCGATTTTATCTAACTCATCTTTGGGAATTCCATACCCTTGGTCGATAAACCGAATGCATACCTTATCGTCTAGGCAATAGGTTTGAATTCGGACTTCGCCGCCTTTTGCCATGGATTCAATGGCATTCTTTAAGACATTAATGAATACCTGCTTAAGGTTGCCTAGGCTATGAATCAAAACGGTTGACAATTTGGCATCAAACTCTTTTATGATTCGAACGTTACAGAGGTTTGCCTGCCCTTCTAATAATGTTACGACATGGTTTAATTTATTGTAGATGCTCCTTAACCCATAACTCTCTGTTGCAGGCTTTGCTAATACTAACAACTCACTGACAATTTCATTGATTCGATCGATCTCCGATAACATGACTTCATAACGCAGTTTCTTTTTATCCTCGGTGTCTTCGCCCTGATCAAGCTGAACAAAACCTCGAATGCTGGTCAGGGGATTTCTGATCTCATGGGCGATCCCAGCTGCCAACTCTCCAATCAAAGAAAGTTTTTCTGATTCCTTCGCTTTTTCTTCTCTTAATTTTTGTTCTGTTATATCAACGATTTGAAATATGAATATGTCATTCATATCAATGCCCTGTGGATCGCGTTCTACCGTGACATTCAAAAGACCCCATTTTAGGTCCCCGGACTTATGTATATACCTTTTTTCGATTTGATAATGATCTATTTCACCCAGAACCAATTTGCGCCATAACTTCATATCAGCTTCTAAATCTTCAGAATGGGTAATAGCTTGAACACCAAGTTTTTTTAACTCGGTCTCGCTATATCCTAACATATGGCATAAAGAAGAATTAGCCTTAAAGGCACCATTTAAAGATAACATGACCATTCCAATGGGTGATTTTTCAAATACACGACCAAGAAGGTGCTGGTCCTTCAACCGGGATACCTTGATTTCATGGAATTGCCTTGATACGATCGCTGCGCTAAATGTAACCGCCAAATAAATGAGTAAACGGGTAAAAACAGCAAGAGGATGAATATGAAGTTCTTCATGGAATACCATTCGAATAAATACCACAAAACTACAGGAAAGAAATAAAAATAAGGTCGATTTATTAGAAAAACCAAGACCTAAAAATAATACAGTAAGAACAAAGAGTGAGTTAAAATCGTTAAACCACTTGGTTAGAGGGGGAACGATAATTAAATGCACATAAAAAAGGCAGCGAAAAAGGGTATGGTTGTCCATTGAAATATTCATGTTGAATCGCATGGTTGTCTCCTTCTAAAAATGTATTAGAGCAGAGCCGCTATAAGTATACACCGGTACTAAAACACCATATAAGATTATACATTCCATACACCTAGTGACAAGAAAAAATTATTAAAAAAAATAAAAAAAATTAAAAACGCATCATTATTGAACATCACATCCAACTGCACTTAGACTTCAGCTCGACAAAAAAAAGCAATATTTAATGCAAACTTTCCCAGCCTACAGCCTACCGTTCGTGCCCTAAAATGGGCGCATCGCACGGATGAGGGAGCTAGCACGCGGTTTGTGCCCTGAAACGCGCGGATCGCTCGGATGAGGTACAGTATGCACGCGATTCGTGCCCTGAACCATGCGGATCCCTCCGATGAGGTACTGCAAGACCGCGGTTCGTGCCCTGAAACGGGCGGATCGCTCGGATGAGGTACCGCAAGACCGCGGTTCGGGACCTGAAACGCGCGGATCGCTCGGATGAGGTACCGCAAGACCGCGGTTCGGGACCTGAACCGGGCGGATCGCTCGATTGAGGTACCGCAAGCCCCGCGGTTCGTGCCCTGAATCGAGCGGATCCCTCCGATGAGGTACCGCAAGACCGCGATTCGTCCCCTGAACCGAGAGGATCGCTCGATTGAGGTACCGCAAGCCCCGCGGTTCGGGACCTGAATCTCGCGGATCGCTAAATTGGAGCTCGAGCTTCGGTTCTTATTCTAATTCTTTTAATGTCACTAAAATGTGCAAACCTTCACATCGACAGGATCATTTTGATTCTGTTATTCTTTCAGCATCTAATGATAAAAAGTTGGACTTTTACGATGAGACCGGAAAAGTGAAATGAAAACCCCTATCCAAGAGACGAGTTGGATAGGGGTTTTGTTGTAACGCTTTAAAGTATGATCTAGCTTCCCTTTTTTACCTTCTCTCCGAGGTCATGAATGTAGAGGAACGATTCATACACCTTCTCCTCGATAATTGGAAAAGGAAGCTGATGAATGGTTTGCTCAGGAGCACAGGCCTTACTCGCCGCTTGTCGCAGATCTTCCTCCCGAATATCCTGAAGACCTAAATCAAAGAGACTAATGGGCAGGTTTATCTTTTGATAGTAATGCATGAGCTGGATGATTTCTTCGTCCGACTTTTCTTCCAGTTTCAATTGACAGAGAAGTCCGTAAGCCACTAATTCTCCGTGAAAAGCCTCCTGCATTTCCGGTATGATGGTCATGCCATAATGAATCGCATGAGCCCCAGAAGCGGCGCAGGTGTCTCTGCCCAGTCCGCCTACGATTCCTCCCAGGAGAATATTCGCGTCGATAACTTGGCTTAGAGCTTCTCCGGTTTCATTCTGATTACATTCTAAAATCGCCGTCTCCCCATACTCGAGTAAAAGCTCTTTCACTAATTCTGCGATTTTTAGGCCAGCCTTCGTTTTGGCATTTTGTGCCCGCCCCTGATTAATCGGATACGCTTCATACCATTTTACTAAGGTATCTCCAATCCCTGCACTTAAATACCTTGCGGGAGCATGTGCGATGATATCGGGATCGACCAGAACCGCGACGGGGCATTGATCGAACTCCTCCATCCGAACAAACACATGTTCAGGGGTATAGATGATCGATAAAGCACTGGAAGCTGCACAAGTCGAGGCTAAGGTAGAAACCGTCATGACAGGTAACCGCAAGCGGTTGGCGACGAGTTTAGCCATGTCCAAACATTGGCCTCCACCTACTCCGATGATGATGTCATGGGAAGGATCCACTTTACTCAGTACGCGATCAAGTTCTTGGTCGGAGCAATGTCCCTGAAACATTTCCAGCTGAAAATCGAGCCTATTCTCTTGTAAGCTTTGCTCTATCGCAGGACCAGCAATGGACCACGCCGTCGGGCCAGCGAGAAGGAAAGGCTTAGTCCCAAATTTTTGAACCCAGCTGGCTGTATCAGAGAGAATACCTTGGTTTTGGATGTAATTTGTCGGATAGCCTTTGGCAATGAACATGTTAAACCCCCTGTAAAATTTAGTAAGATCCGGTGCCATTCGTGGCAACCGGATCTTTTCATGTTGCTAGTTCCCTAGCATGTACTGAATCACGGAGTTGGTCAGGTTTGGAACGATGTGGAAGGAATATTCCATCTCGACTCTCTCATACTTTTTATGGGCATCCCAGCCATAAGGTCCGATATTAATAACGGGAACCTGCAAGGCACGGATATCGTCAAATTCAACCTTGAGCTTTTTCCCCCAACAGGGTGTGTTTTGGATCATGGCATCAATGGCTTGTTCGTCGTCACTTAAGGCCACAAAGCTCATATCTGAAATATAAGGGAAGAAGTTGCGAATGACCATAGGATGTGGATAGTGCGGCTGGATTTCTTCCAATGCCTGATCCAACCCCTCGATCAGCGCGCGTTCTTTTTCATTTTTTCCTGATAACTCAATCCTTGGAGAGTACAAGGAGGAGTAAAACAAAATGATGGCTGGGCTGCGATCCTTCATCCACTTCCATGCTTCCTCTACTACCCGTGCTGAAAACATGCGGGTGTCTAGGCTGGGATCTTCTAGTAAACGTTCCTTTAATTCACGCATACTACTTGTATAAGCTTCTCCATAAAGTTCCTGATGCTGCTGATCCATCTCTTCATATGTAAGGACTCTTGGCTGCCAAGCCGGTTCCCGGTAGGCTTCGCCGCTTAGGCTGCAATAGGCTTGATAGTGACTTTTATAATCTTGTAAGGCTTGACTAAAGGCCAATTCTGCTTGCTGCTTTAATTTTACTAGAACATCCTTGGGTGTCCAGGAATGGACAAAGAAGTTATAGTAGACGTAAGCCGATAAAGCCGTTTGTACCGTATAGCTAGGCTTTAAATCGGTTTGTTTTAAGGATACGGGTGGGACGGTCGTTTCCCCCAGCGCTTCATCACATAGTTCTGGATTATAGTTGATTTGCTTGGTTAGATAGGCGGCAATGAAATTGGGATCTAACCCTTCAAAGCATGATCCGACATGGGTTTCCGCTCCGGTGATGAAAAAGGAAGGAAGCAGTTTCCCAACGGTTCCCCGGTAAATATAACGGTTTTCGTCCCCCTCGTATCGGGGAGAGACAAAATCGGAGTTAATGGCGCCGACATAATCGAGTCCATATTCCTTCTTCCAGGCAATCAAGGTTTTGAGGGCGGAAAGAATGCCGTGGGAGCTATCTTCTTCATCACATTCGGATACCAATACTAAGTTGCCGGCTAACCGTTCAGGGTTCTCAGAATAATATTTTAACAAATACATATGACTGGCAACCCCGCTCTTCATGTCAAGCGCTCCTCGCCCGTACATCCACTCCCCTGATTCTAAATGGTTGCGGATCAGGGGCGATACGTCTTCCTTCCTCATTTCTTCCCTTAAGGCATCTGGCCTGCAGGCGAGCGGTTGGAGCTGGTTATAATCTTCAATACCTACCGTGTCTAAGTGCCCCATCAGGATCAAGGTCCGAGGACTTCGTGCTTTGGTTCCTTCGACGCGTGCAATCACATTATAGCGAACCTGTTCATCATTCAAGGTTTGTTCGAGAACAAGCGAATCGGGATTTTCCTTAAAATAGGCCCATTGTGATATCGTGTCATAAATATGCCGGGCCATGGCGGCCTCGCCTTCCGTATTGACGACGCTGCCCACCTCAACTAACTGCTTCGTAATCGACAATACTTCTTCTTTACACGCTAACATAGCACTTGCTCTCCCTTAATTTTTTAATATAACGCTCCAAGCGGTCCATTCCCTCTTCGAGGACGTCTAGCGAACTGGCATAAGAAATGCGGATATAGCCTTCCCCATAGATGGAAAACGTGCTTCCAGGCACAACCGCGACTCGTTCTTCTTCGAGCAACCCGATGGCAAAATCGAAAGATCCCATGCCCATCTTTTTAATGGAGGCGAAAAGATAAAAGGCTCCGTTGGGAAGAATCGCATCTATGCCCATGCGGGTGAGCCGATCGTGGGTATAATCTCTTCGCTTTTGATACTCTTTCTTCATTTCCTGTGGATCATGAAGTCCATGAGTCAGTGCCTCGAGCGCGGCGAACTGGCTGATGGTGCAGACCGATATCGTACTGTATAAATGAACTTTCAGCATTTCTTCGCTTAAGTAAGCCGGGGCACAGGTGAACCCAACTCTCCAGCCTGTCATCGAATGTGATTTTGACACCCCGTTAATCACAATGGTTTTCTCCCGCATCCCCGGTAGAGAGGCGATCGAGATATGCTGACCTTGGTATACCAACTCACTGTAGATTTCATCCGAAAGGACAAAGATCTTTTTATCTTGTAAGAGATTGGCCAGTTCAACCAATTTCTCCGCGTCCGTCACGCTTCCTAATGGATTAGAGGGGTAAGGCAGCACAATACACCGCGTGCGTTCCGTTATTTTTTCCGCAATGGCATCCGCCGTTACCTGAAATCCGGTATGGGTTGTATCCACATAAACGGGAACCGCACCGCAAAGCTCTATTAAAGGTTCATACCCCGGATAGATCGGGACTGGAAGAATGACTTCACAGCCCTCTTCTAAGATCGTTCTAAAGGCGATATCAAGGGCTTCGCTTGCCCCATTGGTAATAATAATTTCCTTTTCGGGATCATACGAAAGATGATATTTTGTCTGAACAAATTCACTGACGGCTGATCTTAATTCGATCAGCCCAGCGTTATGGGTGTATCCCGTCTTATTATTTTCAACCGCCCGTATGCCGGCCTGCTTGATATGCTCGGGGGTGGGAAAATCCGGCTGCCCAATCGTTAAGTTGATGGCATCGGGAAATTGAGAAACCATATTGGAAAATTGCCGGATGCCCGGCACGGAGAGCTTTTTTACCTTTTTGTTAATAAGCGACTTCATCTTAATCCTCCATTTCTGTACCTTTACTTGAATAGCGATGGTAACCATGTCGATAGTGTTGGGACATACGTGATGACAAACAAGGTTATCAGCATCATGATCAAAAATGGAATGACGGCTACAGTTATTCGTTCAAGGGGAACCTTACTTACGCTTGAAGCCACAAATAAATTTACTCCTAGTGGCGGTGTAATAAAGCCGATCGCCAGATTGGCCACAAGAATCACACCGAAGTGAACGGGATCGACTCCTACTTGTGTTACAACAGGCAGTAAGATCGGCGTTAAGACGACCAATGCAGAGATGGTATCAATAAACATCCCTACGATTAAAAGAAAGACATTGATCGCTAGAAGAATGACCAGCTTGTTATCCGATAGAGATGTAATATATTGGCCGATGGCGTTTGGGATTTGCTCTAGTGTCATAATGTAAGCAAAGGAGATCGAGAGACCAATAATAATCATGGTCGAAACATTGATCAGAACCGCTTCTACTAAACTATCATAGACTTCCTTCCACCCCAGCTCTTTATGCACAAACACTCCGATGAGGGCCGCGTAGACAACGGCAACGACAGCCGCTTCGGTAGGAGAAAACACCCCTCCGTAGATCCCCCCCAGAATAATGACGGGAATCAGCAAGGCCCACTTGGCTTCATTCACGGCACGTAGTACCTTGCCAAAGGTTACTCTTTCTGTCGTAACCGGAGCATAGTTATTCTTTTTCGAAATGATATACGAGATGAGCATTAAACCGAAGCTGATGAGCAAACCAGGAAGGACACCCGCCAAGAACATGCTTCCGACTGATACACTTCCGATGACTCCATACAAGACAAAAGGAATACTCGGAGGGATAATGACGCCAATGGAACCCGCCGTGGCGGTTAGGGCCGCTGCAAAACCGGCACCATATTGCTTTTCTTTCATGGCTGGGACCATGAAGGATCCAATTGCCGCTACCGTAGCGGGACCAGATCCGGAAATGGCTGCAAAAAACATACAAGCCACAACGGTGACCATGGCAAGGCCTCCGACCATCCAGCCAACGAGAACGGTGGCCAGATCCAACAATCTTTTCGAAACGCCGCCTTTACCCATTAAGATTCCAGCCAGCATAAAAAACGGAATCGCCATAAGCGGGAAGGAATCAAGGGCCGTAAACGCTTTTTGCGTAATAATGCTGACCGTCAGGTCTGTGGTGAACGCGATCGTCAGGAGTGCGGATAGGCCTAACGCTATGGCTATAGGGATATTGAGTAAAATGAACAAGAACAGACTTCCAAACAATGTTGCAATCGTCACGTACAATCCTCCTTTCTGCTTTTTTAAGCGCTTTTTGAATCCGTCACATCTGGAGAGGATTTAGGGCATTGAAATAACCAGATGACTTGCTGAATGAGCCGGATGGACATTAGGAGTCCACCGAGAGGAATGGCGGAGAAAAGAATCCACATGGGGATTTCCATCGCGGGTGAGGTTTGGCCCCGCTCGAACATCTTCATCACCATCTGTGTTCCCTGTATCGCGAGAAATAAAGAAAGACCAAACCAAGCCAATAACGCAAAAAGATCGATGATCTTTTGGATTTTTTCATTAAATATTTTCTTGAATGCCTCGACTTTGATATGGGCACTTTTACGGACGGCATAACTCGCACCAATCCACACCTGCCATATATGGATATAACGGGCAAGCTCCTCGGACCAACTTAAGGAAGATCCTATAATGTAACGGCTGATGACTTGAGAAAAGATGAGAATTACCATCAGGACCATAGTAAAGACGAGGAAGCCCTCTTCCAATTTTTCATCTAGCAATTTTCGAATAGACACAAGTGTCCTCCCCTCTACCATCATGTATGATAAAGGGATTCCGCCCTAGCGGAATCCCTCTGGCCATTATTCGTTTGACTTTAATGCGAGATCAATCAAGTCTTGTCCAATCTCAGAAGCGAACTTCTCATAGACTGGCTTGGAAGCGGCAACAAAGGCATCCTTTTGCTCAGATGTTAATTCGTTTACTTCCATGCCGCTTGCCTTCAAGTCGGCTAAAAACTTTCCATTTTGTTCTTCACATACTTGGCGCTGGTAATCACGAAACTCCACGCTGGCTTCTTCGATTATCTGTTGGACGTCAGCAGGCAAGCTGTTATAGAAGTCCAAATTGGATAATAAAATCGTGGACATGTACACGTGACCGCTTAAGGTCAAATATTTCTGTACTTCATAGAATTTGTTGGTGTAGTAAAGAGAAATCGGGCATTCCATGGCATCATATACCTTTTGTTGCAAAGCCGTGTATAATTCCCCAAAAGCAAATGGAGAGGCATTCGCTCCAAAGGCATTAAATGTCGCGGTATGTACCGGACTTTCCAAGGTACGGAATTTAATCCCTTTTAGATCCTCAGGACTTTGGATGGGCTTCACATTATTGGACATGTGACGGAAACCGTTTTCCGCAAAAACGAGTCCTTTAAAACCGTTTCCTTCTAAATCCTTAAGCAAAGTCGAACCCAGTTCTCCATCTAAGGCATTTCGGGCAGCCTGCTCACTCTTGAATAGGAAAGGCAAGTCAAAAACCATGAATTTTTTGTTGAAACCGGAAATCGGGGCTAAGGCCGGCAAAGTCATTTCTACGTTTCCAAGCTGAACCGCTTCAATGGCCTCACGGTCTGATGGGAATAAAGATCCGTTGGGATACAGCGTGACTTTTACTCTTCCTTCGGTTTTCGTTTCGACGGTTTCTTTAAACTTCTCTAAAGCAATATGACTCGAATGATTTTCTGGAACCAAGTGGGCAATGCGAAGATTAAATTCCCCTGATTTCGCCGCGGCTGGCGCTGCACTTGAATTGGAATCTGATGCTGCAGGCTGGCCTTGGCTTGTGCCCCCTCCACAAGCGGTAAGAAGCAAAAGAGCAGATGCAATGACAAATGACGTTAACTTTTTCATACTATTCCTCCTGGGCAACTGGTTTTAGTCTTGCTTCGATATTCTGTATATGGATTTTCATTGCTTCCCCTGCTTGCTCGGGTTGGCGATGACGAAGCGCCTCAATAATAGGCAGATGTTCTGAGAAAGCAATGGCTGCGTACTCTTCTAGAGTCCCAGAAAGGATCAAATAGTTCCGATAAAAATTCGTGTTAAGTTGTTCAATAAATTCTCTCAGTTTATGGTTGCGGTTGATCTCCGCTAGCTGAATATGAAACTGACTGTCGCTCTCTATGAATTGGTACATATCATGTTGCTCGATGGCCTCTTTCTGCACTTGGATCAATTGTTCGAGCTCGTCCAACTGTTCATCAGTAATATAAGAAGCAATCTGTTGGGCATTAAAGGGCTCGAGCAGTTGGCGCAGCTGCAGAAAATGATCCAAATCTACCAGGCTATATTCGGCGACTCTCGCCTTTTTCCCCGTTTCTAGTACAATCAATCCATCATAGGCCAATCTCGTGATGGCTTTACGAAGGGGTGTGCGGCTAATTCCCAGCATGGCCGCAACCGATTCCTCGGGCAAAGGGTCTCCGGGTAGAAACTCTCCTTGGATGATCGCTCTCTTCAACTCACGGTATGCGCGATCTGACAGTGTTTCTGTTTGTTGTAACTTCGTGAGCACGACCAAATCTCCCCCCTTAGTACTTTCTGTATACAGGATCCTGTATACAGTTTAGTATAAGGTGACATTATGCAAAAGTAAATTATTTTCTTTATATTTTTGGTTATTTTCTAATTGAATGTAATCACATTAGTTTGTAAATGGAAAAAAAGGAGAAATAGCCCTGTCCAAGAAATGGTCTTGGTTAGGGCTTTCATTGTTATTCTATTTCTCTAAGAACTTTACCAAGGATTTTAATTCCTTCGACGATATTCTTTTCATCAGCATAGCTGAAGGAAAGTCGTAAAAAACCTGTTCCCTCTTCTTGATTTAAGAAGAAATATTTTCCAGGTATAAAGGATACTCCTTCTTGCGATGCTTGAGCTAATAACGCGGAAGTATCGGCTGCCACTTTGAGCCAAACAAAATAGCCGCCCTCTGGAATATACCAGGAGACCGATTTCGGCACGTATTCTTCTAGTGCAGAAAGTAAGACGGAGCATTTGGCCTGGTAGGTGGCTCTTAGGGTTTCTAATCGCTCTTTCATATCCGTTCGCTCTAGATAGGCAGCCATCGTGGCTTGAGCAAAGGGATGGCCCAGATCCTTTTTAAACCAAGCCATAGCCGAAATAAATTCAGGTGCTGCCACTGTCCATCCAATTCGCATTCCAGGGGCTACAACTTTAGATAATGAACCCACATGAAGAACACGGCCATCCGGATCCATGGCTTTTAATGGAATTGAATGCTTGTTAAAGTACAATTCCCCATAGGCATCATCTTCTAAAATCAGGAAGTTATACTTCACCGCTAACTCCAGGACATGCTTCCGTCGCTTTTCCGTCATCGTTGTGCCTGTTGGATTTTGAAACGTTGGAATCGTATATAAAAAACGTGGAAGACTGAGTCCTTTTCGCTTCCTTTCTTCTAGTAAGTTTTCTAAGAGATCCGTTTGTAGTCCATACTCATCCACTGGAATGCTAATAAAATGATGGGTGTAGTTTTGAAAAATCTCTATCGCTTCCATATAGGTGGGTGCTTCGATGGCAACCAGAGTTTGATCGTCGATGAGAATACGAGCAATGAGATCAATCGCCTGGCATGCACCTGATGTGATTAACAGCTCTTTTTCTGAAACCTGTATACCACGCACGCTCAACCTTTCTTGGATCAGATTATCCAGTTTTTTCTTTTTAGGACTTCCTAAATAATGCAAGGGTAGATCCTTCTCTTCTTCAAGCAGGCTGGCTACTGCTGCCTTGATCTCTTCATCAGGTACTAGATGGGGTGCCGGGTAACCAGAACTTAGACGGATGCACCCATCTGGAATCTTTGGCATCCACTCCCCTGGTGGATCGTTCTGAAGGGCTTCTTTACTATGTTTAGAAAAAAAAGAATCGACATTCACGTTATCATTCACCTTTCGTTTCATTCACGTTCGTTTTAAAAACAAATAGAAAGCATTGGTAGATACCAATGCTTTTTCTCCTATATTAAACTATTACTTTATTTCGATTCAAATGAATTCTAGAAGAATAAAAAGTGTGCCATGGCAGCAGCGACCGGCAGCGTAATGATGGTTCGTTGCAAAAAGATAAGAAATAATTGCACAAAGGTAAGAGGAATTTTCGATTTCAATAAGAGAATTCCAATTTCAGACATATAAATCAACTGGGTTAAAGACATTACACCAATAACAAAACGCGTAAGCTCCGACTCAATTCCACTCCCAATAACAGCAGGCAGAAACATATCAGCAAAACCGACAATCATAGCTGGAGCAGCTGCTTGTGCCTCAGGGATCTGCAATAACTGTAAGAATGGGACAAAAGGATAAGATAGGTATTTAAAGATCGGGGTATATTCGGCCATAACAAGAGCCATCGTCCCTAAGGCCATCACCAAGGGAATTAAGGCAAACCAAATATCAACAACATTTAGAATTCCGCTTTTGACCACGCTGCGGTAACTCTTGACTTGACTAGCCTTTTCAACCGCTTGCTCGACTCCCCAACGGAAACTGGATACTCCTTCTGGAACAACTTCATCAATTTGCTTTCCAACAGGCTCATAATACGTATCTTTTTTTAATGACAGCGGCGGGATTCTCGGACAGATGATCGCGGCAATAATTCCCGTTACAATCACCGTAAAGTAAAATTGTACAAACATATGATCGATCTTCAAAAATTTAGCAATGACAAGGCTAAAAGCAATCGATGCAATGGAAAAGTTGGTTGCCACAACCGCTGCTTCTCGTTTCGTATAGTAGCCTGATTCATACTGTTGCGTCGTTAATAAGACACCTACGGTACCGCTCCCCATCCAGGAGGCTAAGGCATCAACAGAGGAACGGCCAGGAAGTTTAAATAAAGGATACATGACTTTACGTACTAAGGTTCCGATAAAATCCATCAACCCAAACTGAAGCAAAAGCGGCATAAATAAACAAGCAAATAAGAACCAAACCATCAATACGGGAATTAAATCATACAGCACAACCCCGCCGGTATACTTTGACCATATAAATTCAGGTCCTACTTGATTTAAGGTAAAAACAGCAAATACCGCACCCATGATTCGAAGTACTAACCAAAAAGGTGTAATGTTAAATACACTATTTAAAAATGGACTCTTCATCACAGCTTGAGGCTTATAAAACGTAATGACTAAACTACCAATCGCTGATAGACAAAGAATACTCGTCATCATGAAAGGAATATAATCTGCGATGGCACCCTGCAGCGCATCCGCTAATACCCCTAGTCCAATCGTTACCTTATCATTAATGGAAATTGGCACTAAAAATAGCAAAACCCCAAGTAATGAAGGTAACCAAAACTTCATATATTGCTTCGCTGTATACTCTTTTTCCTTTTTAAATACTTCTACCGTTTGTAGTTTCTGTACCCCCATTTTGCCTCTCTCCCACTTCTGCAAATTCACGTTAGTTAAATTACTTTATAGAACAATTAGTAATATATCATTGATTTGAATAAATATGCAATATTATTATTCGAATTTATAAATTCATGGAATAACAATCAAACATCTAGAACCCTATCCAACACCATAGAGTGGATAGGGTTTTTTAGGTTGTAATATTCCACGTCATCAATGCTTAGTAAAACTAGACGAACCATTTCATTCATTAGGTATACTCTTAATTCTAGTACTTGTTTTTATATTAAATCTTACCCTATCTTGTAAACGCTTTTACTATTGTGTAGTGAAATTAGCTCCTTCGTTGAAAGTGACTTCTCTGAAAAGTAATCTGAAATTAGCTCAAGACAATTTTGAGTTCTTTTTAAATACCTAATGTCGCCAAGTTCAAGATAGATATCATAGTACTCAAAGTAAACTTTTAATAGAGCTGTGATCACCTCATGCTCAGGCTTCATTTAACCGTCGCCTCCTTCAACTTTGGTGGTTTTCAGGTACCCTTTGTTTCACAATTTGAGCTAATCGGTATAGATCTTTTTCTTCAATGGTACGAAAATCTAACAAGAACTGATCTTTAGCAATTCTTCCAATAATAGAAGGCGATCCGATTCTCAGCTTTTTCTCCACGATATGGGCTGGAAGGGAGGAATGTCTTAATACAGCAACCACAGTTGGAAGTTTAACGTCAGGAAGGCTTCCCCCGCCTACTTCTGTTTCCATCTGACATAACTCTATATCATATTCTGGAAGTAAAGCACGGAAACGCTCTGCTCGCTCCTGCAATTCTTCAACGGGCTGGAGGATCGATCGCAATGCAGGAATGCTTTGTTTTGCTTTAACAGGGTCAAGATAAAGACGAAGGGTTGCCTCTAGTGCTGCGAGCGTCACTTTATCCACCCTAAGCATGCGTGCAAGCTGGTTCTTTTTCATTCGGTCAATCCACTTTTTCTTGCCAACGATGATGCCAGCTTGCGGACCCCCTAAAAGTTTATCTCCACTAAAGCTAACAATGTCTGCTCCATCTTTGATACTTTCTTGAATAATCGGCTCCCGACCAATCCCATGCTTCCTCAAATCATATATAACACCGCTTCCCAAGTCTTCATAGACAGGAATATCATATTGTTTACCCAATCCTGCAAGTTCCTCTACTGATATGGCTTGGGTAAAACCTGAAACACAGAAGTTGCTTGTATGAACTTTCATAAGCAAAGCGGTATGAGCTCCTATGGCCTTTTCATAGTCGATCTTATGGGTTTTATTGGTTGTCCCTACCTCGCGAAGAATCGCTCCGCTTTCGGACATAATTTCGGATACACGGAAAGAACCGCCGATTTCTATGATTTCCCCCCTCGATACGATTACCTCTCTGCCTTTCGCTATTTCTCTTAGAATAAGAAATACTGCTGCAGCATTATTATTCACGACCATAGCAGCCTCTGCACCCGTCAACGTCTTTAGAATGTTTTCAACGATATCATGCCTAGATCCTCGTGATCCCAGCTCTATATTATATTCTAGATTACAGTATCCTCCTGCTACCTTGATCATGTGATCAATCGCTTCGTCAGGCAGCACAGCTCTTCCTAAATTGGTATGAAGAATAATTCCAGTTCCATTCATAACTTCTTTAAGATGAAAGTTTAGGGTATGTTCTATTCTGGCTTTTACATCCTTTATGATCTTGTCAAGATCGACTTCTTTCACTTCACCTTCTCTAATTCGGCTTCTCCATATGTTTAGTACTTCCCTTGTTACCTGCAAAAGAAGGGTTGAGGGAATCTTTTGATCGGTGCATGCTTTCAACTTGGGATGATTAATAATAACTTGAGTGGCTGGTAAATCTCTTAACATGACGCTTGTGCTCATTTAAGCCTACTCCTTCCTTCCATCTAAAAAAATAAAGGTCCCAAGGTAATGTGAAATTACCATTGGGACCTACTTCGTTGAGGTTGGCGGGAGATGGTAGGAATCGAACCCACCTCGGACATCACGTGCCCGACACTCGGTTTTGAAGACCGGGAGAGCCACCAGGACTCCATCAACTCCCATTATTATATCATAATCATGATTATAATATAATTTAGATTAAAAGTAAAGCGGTTTTTTTTTTGCAAAGCTGCTCGAGGTCCCACCTTTGCAGCTTTGCTATTATATATATTTCTGGATTTCTCTCATCCTATCTTATCTCTTAACCTATTTAGCCATTAGCGTATGGCTGTCATGATTCTGCTTTTCTATATCAAACCATGCTCTAATGCGCAACATTTCGTCTGTCGTATAATAACAACTCATAAAGTCCATGTTCTCATCTGCTCGAGGATTTTCTGCCCGATAAAGCTTCATAAAAATTTTTGCTTCCTCTTGCGACTCACAACGATTAATTCCCTTGGTCAAAAAATCCTTAATCGTTACAAGTCTTTCGCCTTTCCAAATCATGATATAACCCTCCCTATATCGATGGTTTGTGAGTAACCACTGAAAGCATTTACATTAATATCTAATTGCAAATCTTATGCCAATCGTTTTTTCCTACTATTCTTAAGAATCTTAACCTAATCCACTCGAATATTGTAGAAGAATTCTACTTCATGGTGTAAAATTCTTCTACACTGTTGTAATATTACTCTCTTTTTAACAACAAGTTTGATTCGGTCAAAAATTTCCTTGCTACCTTTGTGACATCTTTGCCCTGTATATCTACTTCATATTGAAGCTCAAGCACTTTCTCTAAATTAAGATGATGGACAATTTTACTTACCAATAGCACTAGATCATGAGTTTCCTGCTTGATAACCGGAGTTATATGGAAGGAGGGAAGAAGCTGCTGATCATCAGCGAGTTCGAGCAGATGGTATTCTTGTATTCGGCTATCTGAAGACCATCCGATGGCCACTTCCGTATGATTCTCGTTTAAGGCCTGATAAATCTGATGCGATTCTACTGAAACCAAATCCCTCTCAGGAATGATTAGCCCATAACCGTTTTCAAGACTCCGTACCAGTTCTTTGTTCACTATCAATTCTTTATCTCCCGCGAATCTGAGTTTAATCTTGTTTTGCTGAACGATTTCAGCCAAGTCACTGATCGTCTTAATCTTCCATTGGCTAGCCTGAGATGGCTTCATAAGGAAGACCGGCTTATGCGCAAGCTTGCTTTCTGATAGCCATACGAACCCTCGTGCCCTATCTTTTTCCATCAACTGATAGGTGGTTTCCCAATACAAATCAATGACACCTGCTTCCATAGCTGAATGAAGCAGCCCAGAATCAGAAAAAGAGAGTTCCTTTACGGTATAGCCTTGGTCCTTAAGCAATATCCCTGTCATTTTAAGCAATAAGACTGACAAGGTTCCGTTCTTCGCCCCAATGGTGATGGCTTGCTCAAAAGCAGGAGCATGATCTTTACTATTGCCGGACTCTTGACTATAGCTCAGCTTCTCCCACGGAATGAACCAACCAACCAGAGCGAGGGTAATCATCCACCATTTAAGTGAAACATACTTCATACCGAGATGCCGAGCTTATGAAATACTTGAAACAGTCTCTCATATATTTTTTCTCGTTCTTCCTGTGGCGGGTTTTTTAATAGAAGTTCCATGCAGGAATGCAATTCTATCTCTAGTCTTCTTTTATCCATGGAATTCGACTCCTCTCCAGTTCCATTATTTATAACATATTAACATTGCAAAATTCGTGCCAGACTGACAGATTCCTCATATCGCTGTAAAACGGTAGAAAACGTAAATATTCTATCCATTCTGATGTAGAATTTTTCTACACCTGTATGCAATTTCAACATAAGAAAGCTACTAAATGTAGTCTTATAGCGTATTATACTTTCTTATAAGTAAAAAAAAATCTCCACCCACTAGTCCATAAAGACTGCGGCGGAGATGAAGATTTACTCGCTGAATGAATTTTCACTATCGCAATGCTGACAAAAAACGATGAGATTACCATCATTCCAATCCTCAAGATGATGATCCTTCTTTCCACCCACAAACCAATGCATCTCATCCGTTTCAACAAGAAAGGAGATCTTCCATCCCATTAACTCTTCGCAATGAATGCATCGATGTTCCTGTACGATGTCCATAATAAAACTCCTTTATAATTATTATAAAAAAAAGGGGCGCCTAGGCGCCTAGTAATGAGTAGGAGTAAAAACGTTACAGGCTTAACACAACCTTTGATTATATTATAATCATGATTATGTAAATTGTCAATACAATTAAGAATTATCTATTCAAGAAATGTGAGCAACTAGCTGTCCATCCTCCCAGGACGACGTAGTGGATAAATACCCATTTTTTTAAAAAATCATGAGAAATAATAAGAAAATAGTTGAAAAAATGCCACTTATCGTCGATAATACAGTCCAAAAACGGAGTCATTATCGTGATTAGATGACAAATTTCCAACTACTACCTATGTTTCGCCCTAACTACTTCTTTAACAAATCGTTTTCTTTCAAAAACTGTCTTGCCACAGCGAATTCATCCTGATGCAATACCTCAACCTTGTAGGTAAGGTCGATCATCACCTCATTATTTAGCTTTTTTGATATGGTGTCCAATAGTTCTGCAATCTCGGGATGGGAGTCCATGGTCTGTTGCCTTATAATGGGGGCAACATGATAGGGCGGAAATACATGACGGTCATCTTCAAGTACCGTTAGTTGATACTTTTTAATTCGGCTGTCAGCCACCCATCCAACGGCCACTTGAACCCTGGATTCCTTGACAGCCTGAGACAGCAGATTATTCTCTACGGCTAGGACATTTTCATCTTTGATAGAAAAGCCGTAAATCTCGTTCAGCCTTTTTACGCCATCCTCTCTTCGCAAAAACTCTTCATTGAGGGCAAATTTCATAGATTGGAGTTCAATTTCTACATTCTTTTGATTCGTATACCTCGCAAGGTCACTAATCGTTTGTATATTCAAATTCTTTGCAAGGTCCTCCCTCATCAGAATGACCCATGAGCTATCAAAGTCAGAACGCGGAAGCCAAATCAAGCCCTTTTTGCCATCCTCTTCCTGTACCTCCTTAAAGGCAAGGTCCGAATCAAAAATCGGACGTTTCTTATGAATATACATTCTGACCGTGTTTGTGTATTCCCAGCAAAGATCAACCACTCCCGCTTCAAGTCCCTTACGAAGAGAACTGCTGTCCGAAAAGTTCATTTCCTTCACGCGATACCCATGATCCTTCAGCAAGAGGGTAGAGATTTTCATCAACAAACGTTGCTCCGTAGCTGGTCTTGCTCCCATGACAATCAGCGGCATCTGTCCAGGATCCTTTACACCTTTACTCTGGCTTGCTTTTTCACATCCGGCAAGAACAGGTAGAATACAAATTAAAAACAAGAGGGCAGTTTTCTTCCATGAGGTAAGTTTATGAGTATGATTCATCATGAACTTATCCCCATTATTTACATTGCATTTTCTTTAATTTGTAAATGAGCGTATGCCTAGAGATTCCCAAACGTTCAGCAGCCCTTGTCTGATTTCCCCCTGTTTCTTCCAATGCTCGCCGAATTAGCTGTTCCTCAACATTTTCCAGAACGGACTGCAGCGTCAAATCCTTTTCCATTTTAATAACTCCCTCACCGAGGGAGGGTTCATCGGGGCTTCATGGTTGAAATTGGGCTTGAGAACCAGATAGGCTAAAATCTCCTACTGCAATGGGATGGGGCAAATCATGCAGTTTGATTTCTCCGGCAGGCTTCAGCAGATGAATTCTCTCTAGAGAATTTAATAGTTCTCTAATATTCCCTGGCCATTCATATTCCGTAAGTTTTTCAAGAGCTTCTGATGCGATAGAAATCGTTTTGCTATATTTACTGTTGAGTTTACGCAAATACCCATAAACAATGGGAGAGATGTCCTCTTTTCTTTCCCTTAATGGAGGCACCTGAATTTCCGCTAGATTCAATCGATAATACAGGTCCTCGCGAAACTTCTTTTCCATGACTAATCGCTTCAAATCGCGATTGGTTGCTGTAATAATTCGGACATCCACGGATCGGTATTCACTGCTGCCCAGCTTCATAAACTTTTTCTCTTCTATGACATGCAACAATTTAGCCTGCATGGACATCGAAGTCTCCCCAATCTCATCGAGAAAAATAGTTCCTCCGTCCGCTAATTCAAATTTCCCCGGCCTAGATTCATTGGCTCCCGTAAACGCTCCTTTGCGAACACCGAACAGTTCACTTTCTAGAAGTTGTTCGGGGATGGCGGCACAATTGAGAGAGACAAAAGGCCGATCCTTGCGGTTGCTTCTTTGATGGATCCATTTCGCCAGTGCTGTTTTTCCCACACCGCTTTCACCAAGAATTAAAATATTGGCATCCGATTCGATGATCTTCTCTAGGAATTGAATGATTTCGTTCATTTTGTCACTCTTATAGATAAGGTCATCATTTCCGCTGGTTCGCTTCAGTTCTTCTTTCAGCATTTGATTTTCCAGCTGGAGCTGTTTATTTGCACACGCTTTCAAGACCACTTCTTTTAGAATATTTAACTCAATGGGCTTGTTCATAAAGTCATAAGCGCCCAGTTTCATCGCCGTTACGGCGTTTTCTACATTCCCGTAAGCGGTTAGCATGATGATCGCGATCTGTTCATTTTCTTCCTTGATTTTCTGCAGGACCTCTATCCCCGTCATATCGGGCAGCATATAGTCCAAAATGACAGCATCAATCTTCTCCCGTTTAACTGCATCGATCCCCTCTTGCCCAGATAAGGCTTGATGGACTGCAAAACCTTCCTTTTTAAGCTTTTGGGACATGATTTTATTTAAACGCTCTTCATCATCTATAACCAAAACGGAATAGGACATACCGCTCACCCTTTCCTACTTATATTAAAACTCGTAATGATTCTTGTTCCCTTGTTTTCTTCGCTTTCGATCCGAATGTCTCCTCCATGCTCTACAATAATATCCCTTGCAATCGTGAGCCCTAACCCCGAACCCTCCTCTTTCGTGGAAAAGAACGGATTATACAGCCAGTCTAGGTTTTGGGTGGGTATGCCCATGCCAGAATCTTCAATCTCCACGAAGACCCTCTCCTGTTCTTGATAAACCCGAACCCTTAAATCACCGCCCTCTGGCATGGCATCGACGCTGTTTAAAATCAAGTTCAAATATACCTGCATCAATTGATCGTATTTTCCTTCCACACAAGCTGCATTTTCTTCAAGCTTTTTATCAACATTTACTTTAGATTCCTTTAGCTTGATGCGCAGTAAGTGAAGCACCTCGTCCAAAAGCTTGTCCATTCGAATCGGCTTGACAGCATCTGTGTTTATCTTTGCAAATTTCAGAAAATCATTCGTGATCACTTTCATCCGCTTAACCACTTGATGGATATCCTCGGTCAGTTCCTCGATCATTCCTCCGCATTGATTCTCATGCACCTCTTCCTTCAGCAATTCGCTTGCACCGGATAAAATGGCTAAGGGATTCTTAATCTCGTGGGCAATCCCGGTCGTAATTTGGCCGATGACAGCTAGCTTCTCCCGCTGCTTGGCATGAGCCTCTAACAGTTTGAGCTGAGAAATATCCTCAAGCATCGCAATAATTCCGATCTCATTATGGTTTTCGTCAAAGAATTTGGAACTTACTACTTTGACGATATGCTTTTGACCTTCTGCATCCATAATGTAGGTTTCGTTTTCTTCCGTGATCTTACCGGATTGAAGATGCTGCAAAGCCACAAAGTCCATTTGCTCCTTTTTAATGGGTACATCCATCATAGGCAGACCAACGATTCGGTCCCGCTGAAATCCTGTTAGCCTTTCGAAGGCATGGTTCAGATGTGTAATTACTCCCGCGTTATCCATGGTTACAATGGCATAAGGGATGCCTTCTATCACATCGCGTAAGTAGCGTTCCTTTTCTTCTAGCATCCGCTGCTTTTCCAAGTTGCTTAACCCCACCGTAACGATCGTCCTCATTAAAACACCAAGTTCATCAGGGGAATGATACTTTTTCAAATTTTGAATCCTACGAAGCGACTGCTCCTTTGTAAAATCCGTAGCCAACTTCGTCAATCCGACGATCGGATAAAGCAATTGCCTCATCCCTACCCCAATTAGCCCGAGTGAAAACATCAATATGGCAATAAAGCCAACAGATAGAAGCTTTGAAAGGTGATTCACAGACTGAAAGGCAATGGTCTCAGGAACTCCCAACGCCAATCCCCATCCATCCCTCATCGAATGATAAGCAATGATTCCCTGCTCCTCCTTATACATCTCCTTCATGGAACCTGCCGCGTCCATCGATAATTGAATAGCTACCGGATCGTTGGAGTAATCTTCCCCTAGCTCTTCCTCATCGGTTGAAGCGATCACCCTTCCGTTTCGATCAAGCAAGAAGCTAAAGCCCTGATTCGTAATGCTGATGCTCTTTAATACTTCCGATAAATATTCCTGGCTCA
Source organism: Ammoniphilus sp. (assembly GCA_041640415.1). Lineage (GTDB taxonomy): Bacteria > Bacillota > Bacilli > Aneurinibacillales > RAOX-1 > YIM-78166. Next base: position 26,208 of record JBEQAI010000001.1, read on the forward strand.
ATTCAGCGACAAGGATTCCTTTAAACTGCTGATCTCTTGCCAACACAGGGATAGCAATGGATACGACGGACTTGCCATGAACATTGCGGATCTGGTCAGATACGTGATAGTTTAAGCTCCAGCGAACATCTTCGTAACCGGGGTAGCGGTACTTCCCCTGACCCATATCAGGGAGAAAGGGGGCTTCAAAGTGAATCTTCTGCTCTTCATCTACATAAAAAACAGAGTGTATCATGGAACTGTTTGAAATGGTTTGCTTTGCCCTATTGAACATTTTGCTATGGTCTAGCGACCCATCGCTTTTGGTTTCCGTTATCAACTGCAGCTGCAAGACCACATCCTGAATCTCCCGATTCAATCTTTTAGCCAATGCATCCGCATGAAGACCGTTTTTCTTAATGATATCTTCTTCTAAAATAGTGTTCGCATTGTCTACAATGAAATAGTAGATCAGGACGAGCGGTATAATGAATAGGGTGGAGAAAATCAAAAGATATTTTTTAGTGATACTGGAGGATATCTCCCTCTTGATCCAATTGCCCATTAGCATAAACATCATTTATACCTCATTAGAAATGGAATTAGGCAGCGCTATAGGCAATTTTTCTAATATATTTCATCGTTTTTTCAACGGCTTCTTCGGGGGTATAGGTTCGACGGTTATTCAGCAAGAGCGTCAGCATGCCCTGCCATATTAAAACAGCCATTTCATTCAATTCTTCTGCATGCTCTTCCTTGATTAATCCTTCCTTCACGCTCTTTTCCAATGCAACTCGGCCTCTTTTAGAAAGATTCGATTCCAATACCATCGGCAGAAACTCTTCGGGCAGCTCAATAATATCCATAGGGAAAATGGTATAATAATTCTGCAACAGTTCTTCTGGCTGAGCCCCTAGGTTGGACGAAAAAATGGCGTTATAGATTTTAGGCTCGGCAAAGGAAAATTTGCAAAAACACTCCCAAGTCAATAAATATTTTTCCAGAGAATTTTCACCTTTGGCCATATATTCCGGTAAAGCATCCGTGTACTTTTTCAAGAAAGTCATACCGGCAAAGAAAACTAAATGGGACAGTTCCTGAAAGTAATTGTAAATCGTTGCACTATTGTAACCCGCAATATCTGCCACTTTTCGGATCGTGACATGCTCAATTCCTTCTTCTTTCATGATTTGGACCGTTGCGTCAATGAAATACCGCATGATCCTCGTTCTTTGAATTTCCTTTTTATCCAAACGAAACACTCCTCACATCCTATGACCTAATCAGATTTATCAAATAATCATGTATGCTTTCATTATAAAGTATAATACCACAGCGATAAATCCTTTTTCTTATTTTGGGGGTATTTCGTTCGAATAAAAAAAGAGACCGGCTGTACTTATGCCGGTCTTTAATTTAAATCCTATACTGCATTCTCACTGGCGCTTTGGCTAAGGATCAGTCCTTCGACAGACTCGATGTTGACATCCTTGCCTCCTAAGCGGCCCACTTCCTGCCCATCCTTAAATAGCAGGAAGGAAGGCAATCCAATTACTCGAAGATCGATGCACAGCCTCCGATTTTCAGCGCTGTTTAGCTTAACTACCTTCACTTGCCCTTGATACTTTTTTTCCAATTCTTCTACTGCCGGCATAAGGGCGATGCATGGATCACACGTCGGGCCCCAAATGTCGACTAGAACTGGCTGCTGGGACTCCCGTACTTCCGCTTGAAAATTTTCCTTGTTTACTTCGATCATTTTGAACCGCTCCCCTCATTTTTTTCAATAATATAAGACATTCCGTCAGAAAGCTTCGTCATCTTTCCGAGGAACAGACTTCCCTTAGCTACAAACATAGCGTTGTTAATCTCTCCGTTCATAATCATGTCGCGGGCATGACCCATGAATGGAATGGCCGCTGCAATGTGACCTTGCGTTGGAGAGAAACCTACCATCCCATGCTTTTCTTCAAAATCGTTCATTTTCGCTTTTTCCAGCTCCCCGCCTAGTACGGCCATAGCCGCTAAGGTGCGATAGTTGGTTTTAGGCACATTTCCGTTGCCGTTAGGTTCCGTTACTTCAGGATTATGCATTTCCACGGAATACTTATCGATATCCAGGATGCTTCGACCAATCCTTTTTAACGGCTTTACAACAAGAGAGTTATAGATTTGCTGTGCGGAAGATCCTGCGGAAATTTCATGCTTGCCTACAGCATCCAAGCGAACGACAGGGCTTACTCCATCATCCTTCCCGATGAGAATAGCAATGGCACCCATTTGATCCTCAATAATTGGCATGTCGTTTTTCAGGTGGCCGGCATATTTCATTCCGAGTTTGGCTAAGCATCCGCCGCCGATGACCACAATTTCATCATATAAACCTGACTGGACGAGACCTGCAGCTACCACAATCGCGTGGGCCGGAGCGCAGCAGAAGGATTTGATATCCGATCCTGTTGCATTTTGGCATCCTGCCAGCTCAGCAATGGATTTCGCCATATTTCCGCCGCCGCGCTGATAGCGATCGCCCACCGCTTCTTCATCGCAGCCAATGACATAATCCACTTGATCAGGAGTGACGCCAAATGCGCTTAGCGCGTGACGCATCGCGACAACACCAGAAGCTTTGTTGCATAAGTTCTCTAAGATGATGTCTCCTGTTAAGTTGTGATCCTCTTCATGTCCCGTTGCCACATAACCAATCAGCTGCGTTTTATTGACATGCAAGGGAACCGCCAACCCTTGACTGATTTTTTCTTCGATGCTTGCGAGGCTTACCCCATTGCCTAATCGTCCAATATCACTGGCTTGGATCAGGGGGTGCTGTTCGAGCTTGAATTTGACCTCGGACAAAAATCCTTCCTCTATTTGAACGAGGTTAAATTCATCCGAGATTTTCAGCCAGCCGTAAAATTCATCTTCAGGCATGATTTCCCCGCCCTTGCTGAAACGCTGGGCATTGGGCGCCTTCGCCTTGTGCCATGGCCCCTCGATTTCCTTCAGCGCCTCTGGACGCATGTTCCCAATGAACACTTGGTTCGGAGGATATGCTACGGCTTCCTCATAGCTTCTTAGATGGGGGAGAATCCGATCGAGCACGGACGGATCCTTTTCAATTTCGCGAACGGGCTTGGAGCCATGTCGCACTAAGCTCGGTGTATGGGTTAGTACAAAAGAAGCTCCTTTAATTACGGGTCTAGTCATTGTCTTCCTCCTATTAAACCTGGGTGGTTTGCAAGTTCATCGCTTTGATTTCTTCTTCTAGATTTTCCACATAGTGCTGTGCAGATAGAGCGGCAATGCTGCCATCCCCTGTTGCGGTCACCACCTGGCGGAGGGTCTTCTCCCTGACATCCCCAGCAGCAAAGATCCCCGGGATGCTCGTTTTCATCTGCTCATCCGTCGGAATGTAACCCGCTTCATTGGTTACCCCAAGATCTTTAATAAAGTCGGTAATCGGATCCATACCCACGTAGATGAATACACCGTTGGTTGGATAATTGGTGACTTCCCCGCTGACCAAATCTCGGATTTTCACGGACTCAACCATGCCATCCCCTTCAATGAGGTCGACTGCCGAGTTCCAAATGATATGAATTTTCGGATTTTCAAAAGCGCGATCTTGGATAATCTTTTGCGCGCGGAATTCATCCCGGCGATGGACAATCGTTACTTTGGAAGCAAAGCGAGTGAGGAATAGGGCTTCTTCTACAGCCGAATCCCCGCCTCCAATCACCACCAATTCAAGATCCTGGAAGAAGGCGCCATCGCAAACCGCACAATAGGAAACCCCTCGTCCGGCAAACTCGATTTCTCCGGGTACGCCTAGCTTTCTTGGAAGGGCGCCTGTCGTAATGATGACGGACTTAGCCAGATAATCCCGTCCATCGATCACAACGGTTTTATAGGGATGGCCATCCTTGATGTCGCTAATTTTTCCGCGCAGGTGCTCCGCGTTAAATTTGATCGCATGATCGTACATATACTTGGACAACTCCGGCCCTAAGATGGTGCTGAATCCCGGATAGTTTTCAATCTCTTCCGTGTTCATCATCTGCCCGCCAGGACTTCCCTTTTCCACCATCAGCGTACTCATGTTCGCACGTGCCGTATAGACTGCTGCCGTCAGTCCGGCTGGACCTGCCCCGGCAATAATGACATCGTAAATTTTTTGTTCGCTCATTTTTTTGACCCCTCCCCTAATCTGATATAGGATCAAGGGGGCGGGCATCCGACCCCTTGATTGATTTTATATTTAAAGGCATCTAGCTCGAGCTGTTTTCATCATTTCGCAAATGCCGTCCTTATCAAGAGAAAGCTCCATAATTCCAATTTGCTCCTGGTAAATCTCTTCCGGAACAATCGCTTTGATTTCGTCTTCTAGCACATGATAAACTTGCAAGCCTAAAGCCACACCGGCTAAAGGTCCGGCATAGGTTGGGTCTCCCATCGTTACGGTTTCAGCGTAGATATCTGCACTATCCGCATCAGGAGATCCTAGAATCACCATCACGTTATCTTTTCCGTATTGCTCTACAGCTTTAATTAAAGAACCTTGAACCTCAAGGTCCATAGCGCCTGCCGCTGTTCAGACGAAGCACTGGGTGTCCATGAAGATGACTTCTCCGCCGCTCGCTTGCACACACTCGGCAATCGCAGGAGCCGGAACCCCGTCTCTTTCTCCAACGATAATGATCTTTTTATCTTTTAACATGCTGATCTCTCCCTTAGTTTCAAGTTTTAGTATTTCACTTCAAAAATCGTCGCTTCTTCAACCCCTGTTTCTAATGCCTGCAAAGCCACTCCTACGCGATACTTACGCATTTTCCGTTCATCTGCCGGCGATAGGTTAGGATCTCCCAGCGGATGAGGAATGGAAACCGTCGGCACAATCCGGTTGGCTCCCACGGTCTTGGCAATGGAAACAAGGTTGGCCATTTGTACAATTGTAATGCCTGCTCTTTCAATTTCTTTCACCATCGTTGCACCGCAACGAGTACAAGTCCCTCAGGTGGATGTTAGGATAACCGCAGATACGTTGGCATCCCTTAACTGCTGGGCAATTTCCGCTCCCATGCGGCTAGCATCGGCCTGGGTTGTTCCTGTCCCTACCGTGGAGTAGACATACTCATGGATTTTGCCAACTCTTCCTTCCTGCTCATACTCACGCAGCACATCAAGCGGAACGATGACATTCGGATTTTCATTGGCAAAAGATGGGTCGAAACCAGCATGGATGGTCTGCCACTCGCCACCCTTTAAAGAATCTTGGCCAGCAATGCTGTATTTACCCCATTTGGTAGCGGAAGCCGACTGGATGCGATCTGGATTTCCTACCGGGACAATTCCTCCAGAGTTTACAAAAGCAATGGTTGCATCCCTTAAATCAACTGTAGGCGCAATGTCCACGCGGTCCACCTTCGGCATAGGCATTTCCGTGATAAACGCTTCGCCGTTTAACTTTTTCAACAGCATCTTGACGACACGATCAGCCCCTAATTCATTGGTAAACGCTTCAAAGCGGATACCTCTTGGGAAATACCCTTCCTCACGGGCTGACTTTAGCGGTTCGCCGTTGGCTAGTTTCTTTAGAAACTTAGCAAGAGCTGGTACATCCTTGCGCATCGCCCCCGCACTATCACCGCCTTCAAATATGTAGAGATCCTTGCGGAACATTTCCACAGCCGGATTTTCTACATGCATGCTGGTTACGACCGGAACCCCAAAATGTTCTTCTACAGCCTTACAGATTTTGGCGCAGGCAAAACCGTATCGTCCAGCTAGGAAGGCCGGTCCTGCAATGAAGAGGTCGAATTCCACTCCCTTCAGGTAGCCGATGATGGTTTCAATCGCGGTCTCTTCATTGGATCCGAAGAAGTTATCTCCGCAGATGATCGTATGCGTAACCTCAATTTCTGGGGCCACGGTGTTTTTGAGAAGCATGCCTGGGCCGATCACCCCAACATGTATCGTCGGCGCGTAATCCGCTTTATCTTCTCCCCCGATTTGTCCAAAGAATTGGTTGATATAATGTACAGCCTTTTTCATTTCTCCATCACCTCCTAATATTCAATTACCGTTTTATAATGAGCTCCTGTATTGGCATCGGAGCAGAAGAAGCCGTTGTTTTCCATTTCAATGGATCCGTCTTCTTTCACTGACCCTTCCCAGCCGCCGGAATTGCCATCTCTGGCTAGGGCAATCAAGCTGCCGATGACGATTTCCATTGGAGGTAGCTTTAATAGCTGTGATACATTTCCTGTACTGACGATGGCATCCGCTTTATCGGACAGGTCAACCAATGATTGGGAGCGCCCGTCTCTTCCTGTACATTCGTTGGTGATTCCAACCGTTTTAATTCCTGCATCTTCCAGTTCATTGATTACAGCTATAAAATCGGCGTCCGGATTCCCGTACCCTTCTTCGCATACGATGGCTCCCTGAGCCCCCAAAGACGTGGCAATTTGTCTTACCTGCATCGCTGAACGGGTCTTTTCTTCCAGCTTGACATTCAGGTTGGAAAGAATGACGCCTAGGAAATTGATGGTTTTCCCATGTTCCTTCAGCAAGTTCTTAATCGTAGGATTATTGGCATGCTGATAGGTGGATATTTTGGAGGAGCAAGGCATAAAGCTTCCTGAAATGACCGCTCCGTCCAGCAATTCGTTCGGATGAATGAGCGTAGGAACCATGCGGTTGCTATCCCATCCGTAGAAAAGAGCGTTGTGACCGCTTTCAATCATCTGAGATTGAAGCTGCATAACATAGACGACTCCCGGTAGTTCGGTTACTTTTGCCTCACGCTGATTGAGCGGAGGAAGTTCATACACTTCCAGCTCTTCCGGCTCTTGGCTTTTCACGCAATTGCCGATATATTCAGCCAGCCTCATGCCTGCCCAGCGAAGCGCTTTATTTTTCTTTTGCTGTTCATTGCGTTCGAATTCTTCATCCGTATCCGCAACTAAGCAAATATTGATCAGACTGGAAAATTGGGTCTGGTTTGCCCCTGGACCGCTCATATCAATCAGTCCATCTTGAAATCCGCCCCAATACTTTCCAACAGCGAGTACGGAAGTGCCTTTCAAGGCATGCGTACGACCGCTTCCAGCTGGAACCAGTTTATTAAGCACCCCCGGAAACAGCGTTCCTCCAGATACCTTACACCGCGGTTCAATCGCTTCTTTCACTGGAGTAATGCGAATGGGATCACCAGGCTTAGCAAGTACAATATCTGCATCCGTGATATGTTCGTCTTCACGAACTACTTGCAAAGCCTCTTGTTTGTTCAGTGTCAGAATTCCATCTTGATAAGATGTGCTGTCACCGAAAACAACATCTTTTACATAGAAATTGCCGATTTCAAGCTTCATCTCCTATCCCCCTTCTTCCCTTGCGGGTTTTGTTGTTGGTTACTTTCTAATCATGATTATAATTTGTTTATGATTATAAGTCAATCACAATTTGGCTAATTATTAGAATTTTAAAATCTTTACTCCTGTAATAATCTTGATTATAATGTAATCATGTTTGTAACTTTATTTTAAAAGGAGAGATAGGGTTGTCAATCTTACGAATGGAGTCATTGAAACTTCATCAAGACTATCAGGGGAAATTAAGCGTTCAAGTGAAGGTGCCTGTCAACAATGCGAAGGATTTAAGCTTGGCTTACTCTCCAGGTGTGGCAGAGCCTTGCCTGGAAATCTTCAGGGATCCTCAGCGAGTATATGACTATACAATGAAAGGAAATTTGGTCGGGGTCATTTCCGACGGAACGGCTGTGCTCGGTCTCGGAAATATCGGCGCCTCAGCTGCCATTCCAGTTATGGAAGGGAAAGCGCTTCTATTCAAAGCCTTTGCCGGTGTAGATGCCTTTCCCCTCTGCCTGAATACAACCGATATCGATCGATTCATAGACACCGTGAAAATACTGGAACCGATGTTTGGCGGCATCAATCTGGAAGATATTGCGGCCCCGAATTGCTTCATTATCGAAGAACGCTTAAAGAAGGAACTGAACATCCCTATCTTTCATGATGATCAGCATGGAACAGCCGTTGTTACATCGGCAGGCTTGATTAATGCCTTAAAGTTGGTAGGAAAAAAGCTTTCCGAAATTAAGATCGTCGTGAACGGGGCGGGAGCTGCCGGGATCGCGATCACCAAGCTTTTATACAGCCTAGGCGTTAGGCATACCATCCTCTGCGATACAAAGGGAGCCATCTATGAAGGGCGTCCACACGGTATGAACTTCATTAAAGAAGAAGTTTCCAAAATAACGAACCAGGAACGCATACAGGGTTCCTTAAGCGAAGTTTTACGCGGCGCTGATGTCTTCATCGGTGTTTCCCAGCCTGGCTTACTTACCTATGATGACATCCAGGCCATGGCCAAGGATCCGATTGTCTTCGCGATGGCTAATCCTATACCGGAAATTATGCCGGAAGAGGCGAAAGCTGCCGGTGTCAAGGTCATAGGCACTGGGCGTTCCGATTACCCCAATCAGGTAAACAATGTCCTGGCCTTTCCCGGTATTTTCCGCGGGGCCTTGGACGTAGGCGCTACAGATATAAATGAGGAGATGAAACGGGCCGCTGTTTATGCCATCGCCAGTTTAGTGGATGATCATGAGTTGTCTCCTGACTATGTCATTCCATCCCCCTTTGATCCTCGTGTAGCTCCTCATGTGGCAGCAGCGGTAGCTGAGGCTGCCCAGCGCAGTGGAGTGGCAAGACAATTGGTGAAGGCTTAAGTAAAGAAAGAGGGTGTCCCTAAGGTGACACCCTCTTTTATGCCCCTATCTCACAAAAAAAGTGCCCAGCAGGCACCAAGTCAAAACATATGAATACGTACGACCGTATCATTCCAGGCCTGCCCCCCGCCAATCGGATCCGTCCAATCGGGGATCAGGCCATTCGGGTTTACGCCTTTTCCTTGCGCGGTCTTGCCATATTGCCAATGGCCAAAGCTAGCCGAAATAGCCAGTACGCGCGGATGAATCGCTTCGGTAAGGTGGGCCTTCACCACCAGCTCGCCGGTTTTCGATGTGATGCGAAACTCCTTCCCCGATTCAATCCCATAAGCTTCTGCGGTTCGTGGGTGAATCCAGCATGGATTATCCCCCACAATTTCGGTCAGCCACGCTTGATTGGCCGTTCTAGATTGCGTGTGAACATTCCATTTGAACGTGGTCAACACGAAGTCCTCCTTATTCAAATCCTGATGGGCTCGAATCGGATGATAAGTGGGCCACATCACCTGTACCCTGTCTTCTACCGGTATCGTGAGTTTACATTGGAACCGTCGATCCGAAGTTGAAAATCCTTTAACAATTTTCCCTTTCCATACCCTTCCTACCATCCTCCAGTTCCCGTCCTCACCTCTCAGGTAAGCAAGTTCATCCTCATCTACCGCGATGTTCGGATCACACAGCGTATAGGCAGTTTCAATGAGATAAGGCTCATAGGGTACAGACGCCGACTCCTTCGTCCACACTCCTTCCGCCTTCAAACCTTCCAAGCCCCCTGGTACGGGTGCCGCCCACATTCGGACAAAGTGCTCCGCACTTTCAAACGGGAAGTGATCAGCCATATCTTGATCTATCCGGTGAGCGAGGTCGATGAGCGTTTCCCGAATGTCTCGGCATTCCCCTGGAGGCGGAACCACCGGCTGACGTAGACCAACATAGGGCTTGAACGCAAACGAATTCCTCGCATCCAAGTCCCACTTTTCCAGAAACGTAGCGTCCGGCAAGATTAAGTCTGCGACTTCCGCCATCTCGCTGTAAAACGCATCAATCACCACATGGAAAGGAATCTTTTTTTCATCGAGCAACGTCTTCTTCACGAAGGTGGGTCCCTCTGGCCAGCTCATCGGCGCGTTCACATAATAGGAGAGAAGCGTATCCACCTTCGCTTTTCCCTCCGCAATATACGGAAAAATGGTACTCGAAACCGCCTTCGGATAAAGCTGATTCACGAAGGGGAAAACAGAAGGATGAGAAAGCTCAGTGCGAACCTTCGGTTTCGGTGGAAGAGGACTTGGTTGTGGAACCGTATCATTTACATCACCTCGAATCCAACAGCATCCTCCTTTTTTCCCCAGACTCCCTACTAACGCGTTCAGACATAGGGTCGCCCATTCGTTATGAAATCCATTTTCATGCGCGTGGGCTCCACGGTTCGTCAATGTCAAGGCACGGGGAGCATGGGAGGCAAACTCACGGGCTAAGGAGGTCAGGAGCTCAGCCGGAACTCCGCTTTCCTGTTCCGCCCACTCGGGCGTATAAACGGAGTAGTGCTGGCGCCACTCCTCTAGCGTTGCATTGGTCCACTCCTCTATAAATTCGGTGTCCTGTAAATTCTCCCGGAGTATCACATGACCGATGGCTAAGGCGACGATGCCATCCGTCCCCGGGAACAGGGGAATCCATTGATCCGACTGAGCCGCTGTATTGGAGAGCCTCACGTCAAAGGTAATGATGCGAGCTCCGTCCCTTTTCGCTTTTGCTGCACGTTGGAGCATGCCGACATGCCCCTGATGGGCCTCATAAAAATTGCTTCCAAAATTCAGAATAAATCGGGTGTGCTCCAAATCCGGCGTATCCCAATCGACATCGCCCAGGGCTGCCCGGATGGCCATCCGCTTGTTCAAGGAACAAAGCCCACGATGACCCAGCCGATGTGGGGTTCCAAACGCATCCGTAAATCGTTCCAAAAACCCATTGGTTCGGTCGCGTCCATAGAGCAGCACGAGCTCTTCGGGACGC
>JBEQAI010000002.1:0-36131 GCA_041640415.1 Ammoniphilus sp.
GAGGATGTAGAAATGGAACTATTAGATTTGTGTATAAGCTGCGGGCAGGAGTTAGCGCCATGGGAAAGGAATCGCTCAGAATGCCTTTCTTGCCGAGATCGGGTCACGGAGTCCTATGGGGATGAAACGCAAGACGAAGAGGAGTACTATATAATAGAAGAAAGTGGAGAGGTCGTTGTAAAATGTTCAAGCTGTCATGGATAGCCTCTTCATTACAGTTGGTCCTTAATGTATCCCTTGCTTTTCTTGCCGCTATATTAGTCCTTTTTCTCTCCAGGGAATTATACCTATTCAGTGCAATTTTAATGACTGGTCATGAAAGTACGTATCACTCCCTTGAGAATATCCTGCTCTTTTTTTTATACTTTGAGTTTATCTCGATGATCGTCAAATACTTTAAGGAACAGTATCACTTTCCTATTCGCTACTTTATGTATATTGGGATCACGGCCATGGTTCGTTTCATCATCGTCGATCATGAGAGTCCGACCAATACGTTGATCTATGCTTTTGTCATCCTCTTACTCATCATGGGTTACTTCATTATTAACTACACACCGAAGGAGAGGCCATAAGAGGAGAGTTCTAAAAAAGCTGATTTCACGAGCGTGAGATCGGCTTTTTTTCTGGCCCAGACTATTCAAAAATTCATTGGCTATGCATTTTTGGTAAAATGCCCTATAACTCATAGCTTGGCATAGTTCTTGCTTGTGTACAGGTAGGGCTTTGCTCTATTGCTGTGGAAGGAACCCTGGCATCTCGTCGGGCGTTGACCACACCTTTATGTCCACTGCGTGGACTCTATCCTCTCACTTGAAGGAGGGTTAACCTCCTTCCTTTTTTTGTTTTGGCATAGGAATTGCATTAATACTGTATCGAGAGCACTCATTCCTCAGAACGAAGGAAATTTGCTTGAACCTAATTGCTCATTTGAAAAGGAGAGTCATCATTTTGGCTACTATTGTGGATCATGAGAAAAAGAAAGCCTCTTTATTTGAATCGACACAAAACATTATTAAGGAAGCATTGGGTTATTTGGGAGGGGATACGGCCGCGTATGAGCTGCTCAAGGAGCCGCTCCGGTTGTTGACTGTGCGCATTCCCGTCCGGATGGATGACGGAACGGTGCAGGTATTTACCGGCTATCGCGCCCAACATAATGATGCGGTGGGACCGACAAAAGGCGGCATTCGATTTCATCCGGATGTGACGGAAGAAGAAGTGAAAGCCCTTTCTATTTGGATGAGCATTAAAAGCGGCATTACCGGGCTTCCTTATGGTGGAGGAAAAGGTGGTATTCAATGTGATCCAAGAGCCCTGTCGATGCGTGAATTAGAACGTTTGAGCCGCGGGTACGTGCGGGCCATCAGCCAACTCGTCGGACCGACCAAGGATATACCGGCTCCTGATGTTTTCACGAATTCACAGATCATGGCTTGGATGATGGATGAATACAGCGAGATTCGCGAATTTGAATCGCCTGGCTTTATCACAGGCAAGCCACTCGTGCTTGGTGGGTCGGCCGGAAGAGAATCATCGACCGCAAAGGGTGTAACGATCGTATTGCGGGAAGCTGCCAAAAGGGCAGGAATTTCAGTAGAGGGGGCAGGGGTGATTGTTCAAGGCTTCGGCAATGCGGGAAGTTTCCTCGCGAAGTTCCTGCATGAGGCGGGGGCTAAGGTGGTTGGAATCTCGGATGCGTACGGGGCACTCTACGATCCGCAAGGACTAGATATCCCTTACTTGCTCGATAGGCGAGACTCATTCGGTACCGTGACGAATCTGTTTAAGAACTGCATCTCCAATCAAGAGCTGCTCGTTCAAGAGTGCGACATCCTGGTGCCGGCTGCCATTGAAAATCAGATTACGGAACAAAACGCACCGGATATTAAAGCGAAGATACTAGTAGAGGCCGCTAATGGTCCGACAACGGCGAAGGCGACAGAGATTCTGACGGAACGTGGAGTTCTCATCGTCCCTGACGTGCTAGCCAGTGCAGGGGGAGTGGTGGTGTCTTACTTTGAATGGGTGCAAAACAACCAAGGATATTACTGGTCTGAAGAGGAAGTCAACGAAAAATTAGAGAAAATCCTCATCCAATCTTTTCAACAGGTCTACCAGAACTCGATCGATAAAAAAGTCAACATGCGATTATCTGCTTATATTGTAGGGCTAAAGCGAATGGTAGAAGCGGTTAAAATTCGAGGATGGGTATAACAAAACAAACCAACAGGGGGCACAACAAGATGATAAATGAAGGTACAATTCGCGTAAAACGAGGAATGGCAGAAATGCAAAAAGGCGGCGTCATTATGGATGTCGTCAATGCGGAGCAAGCAAGAATTGCGGAAGCGGCAGGAGCCGTTGCTGTTATGGCTTTGGAAAGAGTGCCTGCTGATATTCGTGCGGCGGGCGGAGTGGCGAGAATGGCAGATCCCACGATTGTGGAGGAAGTCATGAGTGCCGTTTCGATTCCTGTTATGGCCAAAGCGCGAATAGGCCATCTGGTCGAAGCGAGAGTGCTGGAAGCGTTGGGTGTCGATTATATCGATGAGAGTGAAGTGTTAACGCCTGCTGATGAAGTATTCCATATTAATAAAAAAGAATTTACGGTTCCTTTTGTATGCGGTTCGCGTGATTTAGGCGAGGCCCTTCGACGCATTGGGGAAGGGGCTTCCATGATCAGGACAAAAGGAGAGCCGGGAACGGGAAACATTGTGGAGGCCGTTCGACACCAACGTACGATGCAGAGTCAAATTCGGAAGGTTCAAAGCATGGCCTTCGATGAATTAATGGCGGAAGCAAAAAATTTAGGAGCGCCTTATGAGTTACTAGAGTATGTCCATAAAAACGGGAAACTGCCTGTGGTCAATTTTGCTGCGGGCGGAGTCGCCACGCCTGCTGATGCGGCCTTGATGATGCATTTGGGTTCAGATGGAGTGTTTGTGGGTTCAGGTATTTTTAAATCGGATCATCCGGAAAAGTTCGCCCGCGCGATCGTGGAAGCCACCACCCATTATGAGGATTATGCCTTAATCGGGCAGTTGTCCAAAAACTTAGGAAATGCGATGAAGGGCATCGAGATCAGCACCTTACTCCAAAATGAGCGTATGGCCGATCGTGGATGGTAAGGAGGACATTTATAGAAGGCAAACAAAAAGCAGAAAGATAGATTTCTGCTTTTTGTTTTTTGTGGGCACAGTGTTTCATTATTCATGATTGGGGTGATAGGACATGTTATTTTATCAACTCATTCGTTTAAGAGAAGAGATAGATCAAATGCGAAGAGAGCTGACTCAATTAGTTCAAACAAGAGGGTTGACAGATGAACAAGTACTCAACGTAAGTGAAGAGCTGGAAATAAAAATCAGTACATTTAAGTTTTTGATCAAGACTAATCCTTTATATCATAAAATGTTTCCACGTGAATACGAGTTCTGAGTCAAAATGAAACCCCACTTCAAAGAGCGAAGTGGGGAATGGTTTATTTCTTTAATACTAAAGCTACCAGACTGGCAAAATCATGAACAAGGGTAGCTGCCAAAAGGGACGTGATTTGAGTTGGGTCGTAAGGCGGCAGAACCTCAACCAAGTCAAATCCAATATAGTTGAAACCAGAAAGCGAACGAACCATTTCTAACGTTTCTAGACTGCTAAAACCTCCGACCTCTAGTGTGCCGGTTCCAGGCGCACAAGAAGGATCGACAAAATCGATGTCAAACGTCAAGAAGCAAGGGGTATCGCCGATCGCTTCCTTCATTTGCTTCAGCACATCTTCAAAACCACGTTTGCGAATATCCGGTGTGGTCACGACATTATATCCCAGATCGTAACTAGCCTGAATATCTCCAGGGTGATTTAATGTACCGCGGATACCAAGCTGGAACACCTTTTCCGGCACGAGCAGTCCTTCTTCATGTGCACGGATAAAAGGTGAGCCATGCCAGTATTTCTCATCATAATACGTGTCCCACGTATCCGTATGGGAATCAAAATGAATCATGGCTACAGGACCGTAAACCTTGGCCGCTGCTCGTAAACTCGCTAGGGTGACAGAGTGATCTCCCCCCAAACCGATAGGAATAATTCCTTGATTCATGAGGCCGAGTACGGACTCTTCCATTAAATCGTAGCTGCGGTGAATGTTATGTGGGATGACAGGGACATCGCCGATGTCGATCGCGTTCGTATCTTCAAAAGGATAGACCTTGCTGATTGGGTGATAAGGAAACAAAGTCATGGAAGCTTGACGGATAGCCTGTGGGGCAAACCGTGCTCCTACTCTAAAGGATGCAGCTGTATCAAAAGGCATTCCTAATATAGCAACCTTCGCATTTTCGCGATGGGATGGCAGTCTCATAAATGTACCGGTGGTACAAAATTCAGGTTTAACGTCAGGTGATAATGGGTATTTCATAGCATGATCCTCCAGTGTATTTATAGGTTTATGAATCTTCTTCTAAATCTATAAACACACCTTAAAGTAAGATCATGGAAAGCAGAACAGCAACTAAGAAAAGTTTGGGTTGCATAAAAATCATCTCCTCAAGCTTGAAGTACAGTACTTCTTATTGTCGTTCTAACAATATGTAAAGCAAGATCTATGCCAACTAAAATAGCGGAGCGGAAGCGGATATTGCTTAATTTTTATATGCAACATTGAATAACTATGCAAGAACGCATAATTCGGAAGAAAAGCTGAGCCTCTTCTACACGCATGGCTGCTTTGGCGTGAAAATTGCAACAATACTAGTTCGTAACTAGATTGATATAGAGGGTGGGGTAACATGCTAACGGTAGAAGAAGTTATTAGTCCATTCCGAGGAGAAGTATTGAAAATCCTATATGAACCATCTGCCTGGATTGATCAATGGGAGACATTGTTACTCATTAAGACCGAATCAGGAGTTGAGGAAGTAATCAT
Source organism: Ammoniphilus sp. (assembly GCA_041640415.1). GTDB lineage: Bacteria > Bacillota > Bacilli > Aneurinibacillales > RAOX-1 > YIM-78166. The sequence goes on from JBEQAI010000002.1 coordinate 4,925, forward strand.
GGAGCACTATGGGAGAGTTGAGCAAATATGGGTCGGTGAGGGAGATTATATTCTTCCTGGAATGGTCCTAGCTCAAATTCGATGTAAGAAAGAGGAAGAAATTGAATAACGAAAAGTACCACTAAGTTTAGTTTAGTGGTACTTTTCTTTTTATTTTTAATTTAGCTGTTTCACTTTTTCTTCAACGGAGGTCTTAAAATCCTCTTGCTTCAGAAGCGGCCCGTAGGTTTCCGGGCGTCGGTCGCGGAGGAACTGTAATAAGTTACGTGCAAAGTCGATTTGGGATCGATTAATTTCTTGAATCAATATTCCTTCCTGATCATCTAGTGACTGGATAATATCCCCGAATGGGTCACTAACAAAACTACCCCCATAGAAAGACATTTCTCGTTCTTGCCCCACTCGATTCACAGCGGCGATAAAAACACCATTGGAAATGCCGTGGGCTGAGATCGCTTTTTCCCATATCCGTCGGGTAGAAAGTTCCGGATGGTCTGGCTCAGAACCAATAGCAGAAGGGTAAAACAGAATTTCAGCGCCCTGTAGGGCAAGGATCCTTGCTACTTCAGGAAACCATTCGTCCCAGCAGATGCCAATCCCAATTTTCCCATAGCGGGTAGTATAGACGGGGTATCCTGTATTACCCGGTACAAAATAATACTTTTCATGGTACTGTGGGCCTTCAGGAATATGGTTTTTCCGAGTGGTTCCCAAGTTAGTTCCATCTGCATCAAAGACAACAGCGCTATTAAAATATACGCCTCTGGCCGCTTTTTCGTAAAAAGGAACGATGAGTACGATTTCCAGACTTCTAGCCAATTCGCCCAGCGTTTGAAGAGTTGGGCTATCAACTGGTTCTGCCAGGTCGTAGTTTTGAACAGCTACGGATTGGCAAAAATATTGGGAGTTAAATAATTCCTGTAAACAAACGATTTGAGCGCCTTTTGCAGCAGCTTCTTTTATTTTACTAATGGTATGTTGAACATTTTGATCGATATTCTCTCCGCACTTTAACTGAATAAGTCCTACTGTTACTTTTTCACTCATGATGTTTCCTCCTACATTTTTATTGATCCTCTTATAGCTTCCAATAAGGTGAAAAGGTTTGTTTGCATTGTGTGATGGCATCCACTAATTCGCCTACAATGGGGCGGATTGGGATCACATGGGGATCGTGAAAATCAACTTCGCAATTCATCAATCCCTCCATGACTCCTAAAGTTGCAATAGGTAAGTAGGGTAGGCTATACCCACCTTCCTGGAATAACACCAATCGTCCGCCACAGATCCTATTGGCTAGTTCTCTAAATGCTTTAGCCATGTATCGAAATCCTGGACGCATCATCATCATTCGGGAGAGCGGGTCCAGGCCATTCGAATCCTGTCCTGCGGATACCAGGAGCAATTGAGGCCTGTACTGTTCCAGGATAGGGAGAACCAGTTCTTCGATGGCCATTCGGTAGCCTTCTTCTCCTGTTGCAGGTGGAAGAGGAATATTGATATTGTAGCCTTCGCCTGAATCTCTCCCTAGCTCTGTCATATGACCAGCATCTAATGGATAGTAGCTTGCTTCATGCATCGAAATAAACAGGACATGGGGATCGCTATAGAAGATTTCCTGGGTTCCATTCCCGTGATGAACATCCCAATCCACGATGGCCACTCGTTCGATGCCAAATACCTCTCTCGCATAGCGGGCTGCGATCGCTACATTGTTATAGAGGCAAAAACCCATGGCTTGTTCGATACCAGCATGATGCCCAGGAGGACGAATAAGGGCATAAGCTTGTTTAATGGGACCTTCTTGAAGGACTTGCTCTACACCCAGCATGGCACCGCCGGCAGCCAGACGGGCAATGGATTCGGAAGAAGGACATCCAAATGCATCATGGCCAAGAACTCGGATTCCTTTCTGGCATAGATCTCTCAATCTATCTATGTGGGTTTGAGAGTGTACCCGCAGAAGGTCGGTATCCTTTGCAGGAGTTGGTAGAAACTCAGTCATATGGTGAAGCAGCCCTGTTTTCTCCAGCATTTCTCTTATATAGCGAATTCTGAGTGCGTTTTCAAATTCAACCCCCACTTGCAGACGGCGGTCTTCGCCAAATGAGTAGATCTGATTGCCTGTATCATGCTTTTCGTACTCCTCATGATAGATCAACGCGGTTGGAATCATGGTTGTAAGCTCCTTTGCTCAGGGTTAGTGGAAACTTGGAAATCCTCCTTTAAATCCTCCTCAAAATGAAATTGTGGGGGTCTTTTGGAGAAAAAACGAGTCAAGTAAAGCAAGTAGGCAAATCCTGCACTTACCCAGAACAGACCAAGAAGGATAGATTTGCTATCTAGATTGCTCCAGAGCCATAGGGTAAAGCCTGCCCCTGTCGCAGGCATCAAAAGATTCAAAAGAAAATCCTTCCCGCTCCGCTCCTTGTTCCTTACGTAGTAATGAGAAATAACGGAAAGATTGACAAATGTAAAGGCTACTAGGGCACCGAAATTAATAAATGAAGCCGCAGTCGCTAAATCAAACACCAAAGCAGATAAGGAAAACAAGCCAATCAGTAGGATGTTTCGAGATGGCGTTTTATACCTAGGGTGCACATAGCCAAAGAGCTTGGCCGGCAATACGGATTCACGACCCATCGCAAAGAGCAAACGAGATGCACTGGCGTGAGAAGACATCCCCGATGCGATGGTTGAAGTAATCATCCCTGCCAAAAAGATGGAAGCAAACACGGGACCGCCAATGAATTCGGCAATTTCAAAGGCGGCGGAATCAATGACCCGAAACGAGTTGAAATCGGGATAAACGAGTTGAGCGATGTAAGAAACAAAGATAAATTGGAAACCGCCAATCAAGGCCACAAGAAAGATCGCCCTCGGTACTGTTTTCTTCGGAGTAACCGTTTCTTCAGACAACGTAGTAACAGCATCAAAACCTAGGAAAGATAAGCACAGGATGGAAGCCCCAGCCATGATAAAGGTAAAAGAGACCTCAGGATTATAAAAAGGAAGGGCGGAAATAAAGGTCCCCATCCCCATCCCTTTTGCAATTCCTTTGATGGCAAGAATAACAAAAAGGATCGTTACAAGAAATTGAAACGCTACAAGCACTCCATTCACCATGGATGTCATTCGAATACCAACGATATTAATCCCAGTCATGATGGCAACAAACGAGACCATCCAGATCCAAGCAGGGATAGATGGGAAAGCAGCAGACAAGAAAATACCACAAAGCAATACGTTAATCATAGGTAAGAACAGATAATCCATTAACACAGCCCAACCAACAAGGAAACCTAAACGCGAGCTCATGGTCTTTTGGGTATAGGTATACGCTGATCCTGAAAAAGGAAAAACTTTCACCATCCTTCCATAGCTATATGCCGTAAACAGCATGGCAACAAGGGCAACCAAGTAAGCAGACGGAATCAATCCATGGGATACTTGTGTTACAACCCCATAGGTAGAGAAAACCGTCATAGGAGCCATGTAGGCGAGGCCGAGTATTACAAGTGGCAATAGCGTCAAAGATCGTTGAAAATGGTGTGCTTGTTGATCAGGCATGCACATCCCCCTGTCCATTAGTTTTCAAATAAAACTCCTCCTTCTTATGTTTAATACGTACATCTTTTTTCAACGCAATTAACGTGCCAAGATAAAAGGCTTTGAAAAGAAGGAATTATTAGATAAAATACAAGAAAATAATGAAAAATATCATTATTGTTTTTGGTTGCTAAACCTAATGGCTTATCGGATGAAAGGTATTGAACAGAAATAATGCCAAAAAACATTATAATGCCAAATATCATTGTGAGGTGACAAGATGATCATCAGTCAATTAAAAGTGAATCAAGATTGGGTGGTTCATTCAGCGGAAAAAAGAGCATTTCTATTTAACGAAAAGCAATTATCTATTATCCGTTCTTACCATAATGAAGAATCTGTGATGCTCATCCATAGTTTATTAGAAAACCATATGAATGAGATAGTTGAAGAAGAGAAAATTATCCAATTCTGCATTCCTCCAGTAGAAATCATCCTTATAAAAAGGGGCTCGGAAACGACGATCGCTTTAAGAGCAGATCATGAGGATGTACATGTCGCCAAGGCTGAGCATGACTTGTTCTTAGCGGATACATCGTTCATTTCTCATTCTTCAAAAATGCGAGAGGTAATGGATATCGTGAGAAAGATCTCCTACGTGGATTCAATCATTTTGTTATTAGGAAAATCGGGTACCGGTAAAAGTATGATTGCTAAATTAATTCATAAATCTAGCCATCGCGCGGACAAAAGCTTCCTTTCCGTTAACTGCGGAGCTATACCGGAGCCCTTAATGGAAGCTGAACTTTTTGGTTATACTCATGGCAGCTTTACAGGAGGTCAAAAAGGAGGAAAGAAAGGAATATTTGAAATGGCAAATGGGGGGACTCTTTTTTTAGATGAGGTAGGTGAGATCCCCTTAAATCTACAGGTGAAGTTACTAGAAGTGCTCCAAGAAAATAGTATTCGCCCTATAGGAGGAACCGACCAAATTCCGATTGATGTCAGAATCATTGCTGCTACTAATCAAAACTTAAATGAGCTTGTCCAAAGGAAGAAGTTCCGGGAAGATTTATATTATCGCCTTAATGTCGTGCCGATTGAGATTCCACCGCTGAACGAACGAATAGAAGATATTGAATATTTATCTCGTATGTTTTTGGAAAGGTTGATTAAAAAATATGGCATGTTCAAGAAAATTCATCCCGATGTTCTAAGAGTATTTGGAAAATACGACTGGCCTGGCAATGTAAGAGAATTGGAAAATGTGATTGAGCGTCTTTTTATTACAACAGAACAGAATGAAATCCAGCTTCAGCATTTGCCGCCTTACTTTTTTAAAGGGAATGAAAGGATGCTGAAAGGTGATTTAGAATTTCCTATCATGCCGCTCAAAGAGGCAAAAAGAATGATTGAAAAGCAATTAATCACGAAAGCTTACGAAAAACATAAAAGCACCTACAAGGTGGCGGAATTGCTCCAGACGAACCAATCCACGATTGCAAAGAAATTAATAGAATACCGCAAGGAAGGAAGCGAAAGACGGTGATTTTAACTATTGCGCTGGCCCAATTAAAGGGAACCCTCTTTGAGAAAAGCTCTAATTTAAACAGAATTCTATCTACGATAGAGGAGTGTCGTCATAAAAACGTGGATTATATTTTGTTTCCTGAATTATTTCTTACCGGGCATTTTATCCAGGAAAGATTGAAAGAACTAGCAGAGCCCTTGGATGGGGAAAGCATACAGCGAATTCAAGAAAAGGTCAAGGAAACTGGTGTGGGTGTTATTGTGGGCTTCCCTGAGATTAAAAAAAATCGCTATTATAACTCTGCAGCGATGATCGGTAAGGATGGAAGTATAAAGGGGATTTACCGTAAGGTTCACCTGTTTGATTATGAGCAAGCTTATTTTACTCCTGGCCAAGAAATTCCCATCTTCGAAACAGAAGCTGGCGATGTGGCCATTCTGATGACCTTCGACCTAGAATTTCCTGAGATGGCTAGAATCTATGCCCTGAAGGGAGCCAAGCTGATTATGGTACTGAATGCGCATAATGTCCCTTATGAACCCCACCAAGAGATTTTTTTGAAGTCGAGAGCCTTAGAAAATCAATTATACATCGCGGCAACCAATAAAGTAGGGCTTGAAAAAAGTTCATTATTCTTTGGGAAAAGTGCTGTGATCTCTCCTGAGGGGCATATAGTGGCTCAATGTGGAAATAACGAGGAAGTCATTATCGTTTCACTCGAGCTATCCAAGGTAAACCAAATCCGGACGGAGCAGCCGATGAAGTACCTAGAAATGAGAAAGGGAAAAATATATAAGACCAATGGATTGGTGTGACCGATTAGAATGAAAATGAGATAAACTTTGTTGTGAAAATGAAATTAAAAATGCTAAAATACAAGTGTAAAAGAAAAGTAATAATAATTACACCTCATGTTTAAAATATAAAAATTACCTTACCACATTTGAATTGGAGATATTTTATGGATAATCCCATATTGTTATTACAAAACAAGATTTCTGAGTTAACAGAAACGCAACGAAGGGTTGCTGATTATATCATTAAACATCCGTTAGATGTCGCTTTTCTAACTGTGGATCAGTTAGCGGGAATCGTAGGAACAAGTACGACGACTATCATGCGATTAACCTTTAGTCTTGGCTATTCGGGCTATTCGGAATTTCAAAAAGGACTTCAAGAAATCTTACGAAATAGAGCAGCCCCTCATACCCGATTAGAAGCCAATTTAAAGGGTCTAAATGGAAGTGACTTATGGATTCGATGCGCAGAAAAACAAATCCAGAATATCCAATCTACGGTCGAAATGATTTCGGCAGATACACTGGATCAAACCTTAGAGATGATTGTATCATCAAACCGGATCTATTGTTCAAGTGTAAGAAGCGGACTTCCGGTGGCACAATATTTAACGCATGGATTGAATCGTTTACTGGGCAATTGTGACCTGGTGGTTGCGGATCAAACGGACTGGATCGATAAGATTATCAGCCTTACTTCATCAGACTTAGTCATTGCAACGAGCTTTCCAAGATACGGAAAGATGGTTGTCGAGTTAGTAAAGAGGGCAAAAGAAAATGATGCTAAAGTAATAGCGATTACGGACAGTTATTCTTCACCCTTAGCTAAATACTCAGATATTACTTTGCCGTGTAATCCTAGCAGCCTAGCTTTTCATAATTCGACGATATCGTCTATGTTTCTGTCAGATTACCTCATTAGTGCCATAGCGATAAACTATCGAGATAAGACGAAAGATCGTCTAGATCGGGTGAATACGATCCTCACAGAAATGAATTATCATTATAATAATTAATACTGACAGGGATGATAGGAATAAAAGTTTTCGAATTGCTCTTGGTGATTCGTAATTTTTATTTCTATCATCCTTTTTGTGTTTCAGGCTACATTTTAAAAAAGGGTTTACATTAATTAATACAGATGTTACTATACAACTATAAAAGTAATAAATTTTACAACATATAATAATGGTAGTTAAAAATAATACACCAAAGATAAGTTTGCGCGAATTTCGAATTTAAAACCATTAAAGTTGTAGTTCTCAATTTTTTAGGTTTTGTGATGGCGGTTACACAATGAAAGAGAATAAAAGTAAAAGCATGAGGTGAAGAAATGGGTACTTGGGAACTTAGAGGCGGACTAAAGTGGTTGGATGGTGGCTTTGTAGAGAATAGGGAATTAAATATTACAGTGCTCAATGAGTTGGATTGTGAGATCAAACTTCCTGAAGGGTGTTTGATTGTACCCGGTTTGGTTGACTTCCATTGTCATGTCTGGGCTCCTGGAGCTTCAGTCGGAGTTACAGATATAGAGTATCTTTCTTCAGGAGTTGTGGCCTGTGTGGATGCCGGAACTTTTGGCTATGAAGGATGGGTTAACGCAGATCGCATTTGGCAAAATAGTCCGATTGAGATCCGATCTTGGCTTTCTGTCCTTCCAGAGGGTCTAACCATACATCCTAATCCGAATCCAACAAAACCAGAGAATATCTCAATGGAGCGTTTATTGGAAACGGCATTACTGGCGGGGGACAGGCTTTATGGCTATAAAGTCCGATTAGGGCAACTGGATGCGGAAAATGATCGAGGCTTGCTTCAAGTAGCTCGTGCAGCCGCTGAAAAGAGCGGACTTAGAATGATGGTTCATCTTACGGGCTCGAGTCTAACCTTAGAAGAAGTGTTAGAGATGCTAAGGCCGGGGGATATCCTAACCCATCCCTACCATGGGAAACGAGGTAACATTCTAGACACGAATGGCAAGATATCAACATGCTTTTTGGACGCAGTTGAGAAAGGGCTGCTACTGGATGTCGGACAAGGCAGCAAGCATTTTTCATGGAAGGTATTTAAGCTAGCGATATCAGAAGGGTTAAAGCCGCATTTTATTAGTTCAGATATTGTGAGAAATACGTGGAAAAAACCACCGGTAGATGATATGAGCTATATCGTATCTCGCTTTATTGCTGGAGGGCTTTCTAAGGATGAGGTGTTCTCCACGTTGCTGAATAATGCGACTGGATTTATGGGGATCGAGATTGATCCAACTAAGAACCTCGTTGTTTTACAACCAGATCATTCTGAGGTCCACTATTCCGATTCGGAGGAGATCTTGGTAGGAAATATTAGGTACTCCCCCATCATTCAGATTCATAAGGGCAAGTCTGTATTTGTAACGGATCATTTGTCAAAATAAACAATATAACAGAGGGGGATATTGATGAAAAAGTTTCTAAGTGTATCTATGGCATTTTTGCTATCTGTAGCTCTTGTAGGATGCGGGGGTCAAGCAACACAACCACAAGTTACCCAGCCTTCTGAGGGGGCGGCAAAGGAAAGTAAAAGTGACTATCCGAACAAGCCAATCAATCTCATCGTCTCTTTTGCAGCTGGCGGTGGTATGGATACAGGGGCGAGAATTCTAACGCCTTATCTAGAAAAGGAACTAGGTGTAACTGTCAATGTAATCAACAAACCAGGTGGGGGCGGCTGGATCGGTTGGACTGATCTTGTTAATGCGAAACCGGATGGCTATACCATTGGGTATTTAGGTACACCTAATTTAATGACGGGTTATTTAGATCCTAAGCAAAACAGACAACATAACTTAGACAGCTTCACATTAATTGGTAAGCACGTTACGGATCCGGGGGTAATTGCCATCCGAAGTGATGAAACACGTTTTACTGATATTAAAGAACTGATTGAGTATGCAAAAACAAAAGAACTGACAGCTACATCGACTGGAGTAGGTAGTGATGATCACATTGCTGCTCTCAAAGTGAATAAAGCGTTGGGAACCCAATTCACAGCGGTGCATACGCAAGGCTCAGCAGAACAAAAGACGGCTGTTCTAGGGGGACATGTAGACGTATTATTTGCAAACGTAGGGGATGTCATTAGTTTGCAGAAGAATGGTGAAGTGAAAGTCCTGGCTGTATTGGCAGATGAGAGATCTACTTTCCTGCCTGATGTCCCTACATTCGAAGAAAGTGGATTCGAGAGTGTAATATCCAGTCCTTCTCGAGGATTTGCAGCACCGAAGGGACTCGATGCTGAGAAGCTAGAAATTTTGCGAAAGGCATTTGAGAACGCCATCAAACAGGAAGAACAGGTGAAGAAGCAAGGAGAATCTGGTCTTCAGGTCGATTATAAAGATATTGCGGAATATGAACAGGAATTAAGAGAGATAGAAACAGGGCTAATCGAGATTAGCGATTTGCTTGGCTGGAAATAAAGATTAGCTAGTTGGACAGCATCTGGATTCGTTAGAGTCCAGATGTATGTTCTAAAAAGGAGGCTTTTTCATGATCAATAGAATACATCAAGACGTAGTAATTGGTTTCATCTTCATTCTTGTTTCGATCTTGCTGTATATGAAAACATTTGACTTTATGGGAGAAGCTGCGATTTACCCCAGGGCACTTATCGTATTTATGATCGTGTTTGCATCTCTCATTATCTATAGCGGATTAAAGAAAACGAAACAGTTAAAAGAAGGTCATGAAGTAAAGTATGAGGGAGAAGAAGGACCATTGACCCCTTCACTGCTAAAATCGCCGTTTATTACATTACTCATTGTTGGAGTTTATGCAGGACTGCTAAGTGTCATTGGTTTTTTCCCAGCTACGATATTATTTGTTATTGCATTCTTATGGTTTATGGGCGTGAAAAAGTGGAAGGTCTATGTACTAACGTCTTTGGGTCTTAATTTGTTTATTTATCTTTTGTTTGTCGTGCAGCTCAATGTTCATCTCCCGCTCGGGATCTTGTTTGAATAAAGAAGGAGGCTTATCATGAGTCCGGATATAGTATCTCAGATTATTCACCATTTATTTTCGATCCAAACCATGGTTGCCTTAGTTGTTGGGGTAGTCGGAGGGATATTGGTAGGGTCTCTGCCAGGATTGAGCGCAACAATGGCTATCGCTTTGCTGATCCCTATTACGTTTGGGATGGATCCCGTTGCGGGATTAACGATGCTGACGGCTATATATACCGCAGCTATGTATGGCGGTTCTATTTCAGCCATTCTCATTCATACGCCTGGTACACCTGCATCTGCGGCAACAAGTCTCGATGGATATCAAATGACATTAAAAGGTCAAGGAGCCAAAGCAATCGGTATTTCTACTATTTCTTCCATGATCGGTGGAATGTTGAGTGCTTTAGCCCTACTTTTCTTAGCACCGCCATTATCAAAGGTATCCCTTATGTTCAGCGCACCAGAATATTTCCTTATTGCCATCTTTGGATTAACCATTATCGGTAGTCTAGCTTCAAAATCCATGATTAAGGGATTAACAGCCGGAGTCATTGGCTTATTAATTGGTGCAATCGGAGTAGATATCTTAACAGGGTATCCTCGATTCACATTTGGTTTTCCTGCATTAGAAACAGGTGTTTCTTTGGTACCTGCCATGATTGGCTTGTTTTCCTTATCGCAAGTCATGATCCAAGCTGAAAATCGAGGCAAAAATCAAGGGAAAAAGAAGGCTTTAAATATAGAAGGAAAGGTTTTGCCAACATGGGCTGAGTTCAAGGGCATCTTTGCCACGATCATTCGCTCTTCAGGTATTGGGACGTTTGTCGGGATGCTTCCCGGTGCTGGCGCGGATATCGGTTCGTGGGTCAGCTACAATGAGGCTAAACGCTTTTCGAAACATAAGGAGAAGTTTGGTAAGGGGCATATTGAGGGAGTAGCTGCTCCTGAAGCAGCAAACAATGCGGTGAGTGGTGGAGCCCTCATTCCGCTGCTAACTTTGGGAATTCCAGGAAGTGCTGCAACGGCTGTCTTATTAGGTGGACTTATGATTCAGGGGCTCATTCCAGGCCGTGAACTCTTCACCACGCATGCGGATATTACGTATTCGGTTATCTTCGGGTTTATTATTGCCAATATTCTGATGGGGATTATTGGGCTGCTTGGTGCGAAATACTTTGTTAAGGTATCTGTCGTATCGGATGCCATCTTAGCGCCGATTATTATCACGTTATGTGTGGTCGGTTCTTATGCCATTAACAATAATGTATTTGATATTTGGGTGATGATTATCTTTGGGTTTATCGGGTACTTTATCCGTAAAACTGGGTTCCATCCAGCACCTATTATTCTCGGTATGGTTCTAGGCCCGATTGCTGAACGTGGGTTTAGACAATCTGTACTAATGGCAAAAGGAGATTTGCTTGGATTTTATTTTTCCCGACCTATTACGGTTGTTTTGATGATTTTAGTCCTTATTGCACTCTTTTCACCCATGATCATGAACTGGTGGGTAAAAAAAGGGGCGGGCAACTTTGAAGAGTCAAAGTCTGACGGGGATGTTGCGGATAATCCAGCGAAGTAAGTACTTCAATAATAAATAGGGGAGATAATTATGTTTCAATCGATTCTAGCTGTCTTACTATTTCTTACAACATTAGTCGGATGCTCTACCCAAGATACAGCTACTTCTTCAGCTAATCCGAGTGAAGGGCCCGGCTCCAGCCAGAAAATTGACTATCCTACTAAACCGATCAAGCTAATCGTTTCATACGCAGCTGGCGGTGGGACAGATACCGGTGCACGAATGTTAACATCCTATCTTGAAAAAGAGCTAGGGGTTCCGGTAGTAGTAGAGAATAAACCAGGTGGATCTGGATGGATTGGCTGGGGTGAATTGGCTAAGGCTAAAACTGATGGTTATACCATTGGATATGTGAATGCGCCTGCTATCTTTGCAGGGTATATAAAACCAGACTCTAATCGTAAAGAAAATCTTGAAAGTTTTGAATTTATCATCAACCATGTGGTGGATGTAGGTGTTATTGCTGTTAGATCAGATGACAATCGATTCTCCACAATCAATGACCTTATTGAATATGCAAAGACGAACGAATTGACTACAAGTGCAAGTGGTGTAGGAACAGAAAATCATCTTGCTGCTCTGCAATTGAATGAAAAGCTGGGGACGAAACTTACTTCTGTACAATTCGGTGGTACAGCTGAATCGTTAACGGGCGTCATGGGTGGTCATGTTGATGTGTTAATGGCAAAGGTTGGAGAAGTCATGCAAGCTGAAAAAGAGGGCAAATTGAAGATTTTAGCTGTTGCTAAAGGAGAGCGGGCGGCGCAGTTCCCAGATGTGCCAACGATTAAAGAGGCAGTTGGGGCTGATGTTGAATTTTACTCTCTACGAGGAATAGCAGGGCCAAAAGGAATGGACCCGCTCATTGTCGAAAAGCTCCAAACCGCTTTTGAAAATGCTATGAAGAACCCAGAGCATGTACAAAAGATGAGTGATTTAGGACTAGCAATCGATGGTACGAAAGGTGAAGAATACTTGCAAGTACTCAAGGACGAAGAAGCGATTATGCTTGACTTCAAAGATGAACTAGGCTGGTAGAATCGTTAGAAACAAACGGGAAAGGTGTCTTTAACATGCCATTTTATACGATCCAACAAGGATGTTCCGAGGAACGAGAATGGGTTAGGGAAAAGTTATTAGGGCTCAACCGCTTGCCCTCGGATGATCAGGAGAAGGTAATAACAGCTTGGGTTAGTGCTTGGAAGAGCAGTAATTATGCCAGTCTAGAAGACATGCCAGGTTTTTCTTTTTCTCTTTATCCATTACTAGACCATGTGAACGATGTCGTCCACTTTGGAATTTCTATGGCCGAGGAGGCTACAAAGAGATGGGGCGTCACCGTCGATTGGGATTATCTTATTCAGATTTTTCTTCTGCATGATATTGATAAGCCTCTTCTATTAAATAGAGATGGGGATAAAATTGTAAAATCTCCGTTTGCGAGCCAGATTCAGCATGGAGTGTTAGGTGCCCTTCTTTTGAATGAAATTGGTTTTTCAGAACAGGTTGTGGGTACGGTGGCAACACACGCAACGAATAGTCCATTCCATGGTTCCTCTACGGAAGCTTATATTTTACACTATGTAGATTTGTTTTGTGTTGACCGTGCCGTGATTCTAGAAGGCCAGACACCTTATTATCAGAAACTATCATTAAAAAAGTAAAAGGGAATTTTTGTTGAGGGTTAATAGGATGAATGTTTATTCCTATTTCCCTTTTTTATTTGTGAAATTTTGAGAACGTAAACAATTAATTAAAAAGGGTTTACATGAAGTAATAACGATGATACTATACAAATAAGGTAGTAATAAATATTACACAGGTATATACATGTTGTTATATTTACTACAACAACGTGAAACCAAATTTTAAGGAGTGTTCAAGTTGAATAGATTAGCTCCACTTTTGTCAGAGGAAATTGTTAAAAGAGCAAGACTTTTAAACACCACTCTTTTGAGTGATGCGATGGGATGTACCGGTTCGATGGACTACAAGATCAAGCCTGTAGCTCCAGGAATGAGAGTGGTAGGGACGGCTATGACGGTGAGCTTGAGACCTGGAGACAATCTGTTTTTGCACCAAGCGATATACGATGGTGGAGAAGGATATGTGTTAGTAGCCGATGGGAAGGGTCACACTGCGAATGCCTACTTGGGAGAGCTAATGGCTGGTGCCGCAAAAGCGATCGGTCTTGAAGGAATTATCATTGACGGATGCGTTCGAGACAAAGAAACGCTAAGTGAGTTAGGATTCCCTATATTTGCTAAAGGATTTATTCCGAACGGTCCGCTTAAAGATGGCCCTGGCGAGCTGCATACTGCTATTTCATGCGGTGGTGTTTCCGTACAACCTGGAGATTTGATTGTAGGCGATGAAGATGGTGTCATCGTTGTTCCAAGAAATAAAATAGAAGTTGCACTTGAAAAAGCAGAGAAAAAGCTATCTTACGAGCAACAACGAATGGATACCATTGCAGCATTTGAAGAAAAGCGAAAGCAAGGTATCGCTGGTGGAAGTATTGAACCGCCTTGGCTTCGAGAGAAAATGAAAGAGTTTGGATTATAGAAAAGAAGGAGGAAAAAATAGACATGAAGATAGGATTTATTGGGTTTGGAGAAGCCGCTTATGAATTATCTACCGGATTGCATGGAGAAGGGATGGAACATATTCTCGCCTATGATCCGGTATGGAATCATCCAACTTACGGGGCTTTGGTTCAAGAACGAGCACGTCTAGCGCAAGTCGAGCTGTTGCAGACACCAGAAGAGGTTTTAGGGAAAGCAAACATCTTATTCGTGGCCGTGCCTGCTAATAAGGCGCTTGAAGTAAGCGAGTCTTTAAAGCCTTTTTTGAAAAAAGATAGTATTTACGTGGATGTATCCGCTTCCGGTCCTGATGTAAAACGAAAGATTCAGGAGAATGTCCAAGAAAAAGAGGTTAGCTTCGTAGATGCAGCGATGATGGGGCCGCTGCCGGTGTATAAGCACAAAGTCCCGATTTTAGCTAGTGGTAACGGAACCGATGCTTTTATTGATTCCATGTCGCCTTACGGAATGGAGATCAGTAAAGTGAGCGACAACCCAGGAGACGCTTCCGCTGTTAAGCTTATCCGCAGCATCTACATGAAAGGTATTGCTGCGCTGTTTATTGAACTTCTCGAGGCAGCACATGCCTTTAACGTGGAAGAGTTAGTGATAGGCTCTATCAGTGAAACGATGAACGGACGGACCTTCGAACAGACGATGAACCGATTGGTAACAGGAACTTCCATCCATGCGCTTAGAAGATCCATCGAATTAGAAGGATCGATTGAAATGCTGGAATCATCGAAAATTAATTCCCTCATGTCCAAAGCAGCAAAAGAAAAACTGCAACTGTTGTCGGAGTTTAACTTAAAAGAAATGTTTGAAGGAAAAACACCGGATACTTGGTTAGAGGTCATCGAAGCCATGGAGTGCAAGGTTTAAATTTAATTTAATGGGGGTCAACATGATGAAGAAAAATAAATTCGTTTCTGCTTTCCTATCGGTCGCTATGGTGTCTGTACTTGCTCTAACGGGATGTGGCGGGAACAATGCAGCGGGGAATAATCCTGCTGCGGGGTCCGAGAACTCTCAGTCGGAAGCAAAATTAGACTACCCGAAAAAGCCGATTACTATTATTAACCCTTTTGCTGCGGGGGGAGCAGCTGATACCACTTCAAGAGTCTTGGCACAACATGCGGAACAGTTTATCGGACATTCGCTGGTCATCGAAAATCGGGACGGCGGAGGTGGATCGATTGGACAAACGGCAGGAGCAACGGCTAAACCAGACGGTTATACTTTGACCCTTGTTACCGCTTCGATCGTTAGCAACCCTATTTTCAACCAACTTACGTATACCCACGAATCGTTTGAGCCGGTTATTATGACCGTAAACGATCCCGCATTCCTCGTCATCAATAAAAATGCACCATTCCAGGATGCAGAGTCATTCGTCAAGTATGCTAAAGAAAATCCGGGAAAAGTACGAATTGGGGTATCCGGAGCCCAGACTACCAATGCTTTTGCCAACAAAGAGTTTGCGGAGAAAGCGAACATTGAACTGGTGACTGTACCTTTTAAAGGGGATGCGTTAGCTATAGCTGCAGCAGCTGGAGGGCATGTTGAAGGGGTAATCGCAAGCTACTCTGGAGTTGAGAGTCAGGTAGCCAGTGGTGAATTAAAGCCGATTCTGATTTTTGATGAGCAAAAATCAGAACTAGCATCAGAAGTTCCAACAGCGAAGGAAAAGGGATACGATGTTGTCGCTGGATCCTGGAGAGGCGTAGCTGCACCGAAAGGAACGGATCCGCAAATTATCGAGTACTTGCATAATGCATTTAAACAAGCCACTGAAACTCCTGAATATCAAGAACAGATGGAGAAATCAGGTATTAGTACAAGCTATAAGGATCCAGCAGGATTTAAGGCTATTATTGATGATACCTTTGAGAAGTATAGTAAGTATGCCGAAAAATAAAAAGGAAAGAGATCATTCTCTTTCCTTTCAATTAATAGGAGGAGGTAAAAATGAGCAAGCCTAATCGGATATTCTCCTTAGTTTTTATTGTATTTGGACTTTTTATGTTTTTTTATAGTAATCGATTTCCGGAAGAAGCAGCCTTTTGGCCGAAAGTATTCTCCGTTGTTCTTGTCTTGCTCTCTGTGGGTCTCATTATCGATACGCTGAAAAACCCAAACCGGGAAGAAGTAAAGGGAGAATCACCTTCAAGCAATGAATTCGTTGTTTTAGGTTTGATCGTCGGTGTCATCGTGATCTATATGTTGTTATTAAATGTAGTGGGATTCTTTATTTTATCCATCTTGCTCGTCGGAGGACTTCTCTGGTATCTAGGTTATCGAAAGATGATAGGTGTACTTTCGATCTCTATTGCAACGACCGTTCTCATTACCGTAATCTTTCAGGTTCTCCTGCATGTTCCGATTCCGCAGGGAGTGCTGGAAAATTTCTTTTAAAAGTGGAGGTGAAATTAGATGTTTGATCTTTGGATGGGTGCGGCGATAAATGTTTTTTCATTCACCAACATTTTGGCGATTATATGTGGGGTCATCTTCGGGGTATTTACGGGTGCACTTCCGGGTTTAAGTTCTACGATGGCGCTAGCGATTATTATCCCGTTTACATTTACCATGGATCCGGCAACAAGCTTGATCTTATTAGGAGCCGTCTACTGCGCTTCTGTTTATGCTGGGTCTATATCTGCCATCTTGCTTAATACGCCAGGGACCCCTTCAGCGGCTGCTACGGTTATCGATGGTTATGAAATGACCAAAAAAGGTCTAAGCGCAAAAGCACTTGGAATCTCAGCCATTGCTTCAGGATTTGGGGGTATTGTCAGTGCGATCATCCTAGCCACCGTTGCACCAATGCTCGCCAAGCAAGCCTTGCGCTTTGGTCCCCCAGAATATTTTGCCTTGGCCGTATTTGGACTTACCATTATTTCTAGCTTAGCGGGCAAGAACCCTTGGAAGGGACTTCTTGCTGGAACGCTAGGTATCGTTCTTGCTACAGTTGGAATGGATCCGATCCAGGGTTACGCCAGATACACGTTTAATTCGGCAGCATTAATTGAAGGGTTTTCATTAATCCCTGTTCTGATTGGCTTGTTCTCCGCCTCTCAAGCTTTTAGTCTTATGATTTCCTCTAAAACGGGTAAAGCAGACCAGTCCGAAGAGAAGGTCAATGTATCTGGTATTTCGGGGAAGATGTTACCTTCATTTAAAGAATTTCGTAGATTATTGCCCAATTTGGGACGCTCGTCCATCATCGGGACGATTATTGGAATTATCCCAGGGGTGGGAACAGACCCCGCAGCTTTTATTGCTTATAATGAAGCGAAACGCTGGTCTAAGAAAAAGGATGAATTCGGAAAAGGTTCCGTGGAAGGGATTGCCGCTCCTGAGGCTTCCAATAATGCGGTGACGGGAGGTTCGCTTGTTCCTCTCCTTACTTTAGGTATTCCAGGAAATGCGGTTTCGGCTATTTTTCTTGGTGGACTATTGATTCATGGGTTAAAGCCGGGTGCTGAGCTCTTTGAGAAAAGTGGAGAGATCGTTTATTCTTTATTTTTCAGTCTCTTCTTAGCTAACATCGTCGTCATTATCATTGGGTTGGCTGGTGCCAGAGTATTCTCGAAAGTTCTTGTTGTGCCACCCGTAATCTTAGGACCGATTATCTTGATGTTAAGTATTATCGGGGCCTATGCCATTCATAATAACTACTATGATATATGGATGATGCTGGGCTTTGGTATCCTTGGTTATATTCTTCGGAGATACGGTTTTCCACTGGCGCCGATCGTATTAGCTCTCATCTTAGGACCGATGGCTGAGATGAGTCTTAGCCAAGGGTTGATTATGTCAGGAAACGACTGGACCATCTTTGTCACTCGACCGATTGCTGTTGTTCTTTTGTTGCTTGCCTTAGTCACGTTTGTCAGTCCATTCCTTCGCGACCGAAAGAAGAATCTAGGCAGTTTAGAAAAACCGAATGAAAAGGAAGCTTCATAAATGTTGTGTAAAAGAGAGCGTCGAACTTGATGCTCTCTTTTATTCAATTGGATAGGGGATCTTCTCATTATGATATTTCGATCGATAGTACTTTTTAGCCTTTTTCAGATTAGTGTCAAGGGAAACCTTGTGATTGCGACTTTATATGCTGTTCACTTGAGTGCAAGTCCGATGCAGTTAGGGTTCATCATGGCTTCAACGGCCCTATTCCCGATGATGTTTGCGGTCTATGCCGGTAGGGCATCTGATTCTTTGGGCTACCGATTGCCCTTGATCTTAGGCCTACTAGCCTCAACCTTGGCACTCTTACTGCCTTTTGTATTTGACGAACGATTGTTAGTTATCGTAGCGTCTCAATGCTTATTTGGTCTAGGCCATATTTTCACGTTGCTTACAACTCAAAATTTGATCGGTGCTTTAAGTGATACAGAAACCAGATCAAAGCATATCGGAACCTTAAGTTTAGGTATTGCTCTTGCGAATACGATAGGCCCTCTCGTGACTGGATATTCTATTGAGTTTATTGGTTATGAAAAAACCTATCTGCTGTTATCTATGCTGGCTCTTATTCCAGGCTTGTATGTATGGCTTCGTCCCTTCCATGTACCCAATAAAGGAGTAAGGAAGAAAGAAGAAAATCGTAAAGTGGCGGACTTGTTAAGCTCACGTCCTCTTAGAAATACTTTAATCACGAGCGGAATTATTTTAACTGGAATCGGAATCTATGATTTTTACTTTCCGATCTACGGAAAAAGCATTGGCTTATCGGCATCTACTATAGGCTTGATTCTCAGCCTTAATTCTTTGGCCTATTTTGTCGTGCGGCTATTATACCCATGGCTGAATCAAAGATATAGCATCGAGAACATCTTAGTGGCTTGTCTCTTGATATCAAGCATCGGTTTTGTTTTGCTGCCTCTTTTTCAGAATTGGATCGTATTAGCGTTGATGTCCTTTATTATCGGGTTAGGTTTGGGGTGTGGGCAACCCTTGTCGATCGTATTGGCCTATAACCAATCTCCTCCGGGCAGGACGGGAGAAGTCCTGGGCATTCGGCTTACCGTTAATAAAATGGTGCAATTCTTCGTTCCCATTTTATTTGGTTCCATAGGATCCATCGTTGGCTTCATTCCCATCTATTGGTCGAGTGCTTTATTGCTAGGTTTTAGTGGCCTTTCCAACTTGAAAAGAAGAAGTCAACAGATGGATGATGAGCAGGTACAGAGAAGTCATGGTATGAATTAGGAAAGGATGAGTATGATGTCGGTATCAACCACCTTACGAGTAGAAAAAGATAAGTTAGAACAGTACGTGATGAAGGTGTTCAGGAAGCTGGTTTGAGCGATAAGCATTCGTCCATTGTTGCTAAGCATCTTGTACTTGCCAATCTACGTGGAAGCGATTCGCATGGAGTTAGTAGAGTGGAGATTTATACGAAGAGATTGAATATTGAGATTTATTTGAAGAATTGGAGCAGTTTAAAAAGCATATGGATCAAATGATAAGAGAAATTCGGAATATTCCTCTGGCTGAAGGCTTTGAGAAAATCTTTTTGCCAGGAGAGAGAGAATTGGAAACGACAGTAGAGAGACAAACCTTCGGTGTTCCACTTTCCGTCAATATTCTAAACGAACTAGAAGCTGTCGGAAGACGATATGGTGTTCGTTGTTCCTTATAGTCACCCCCTGGGTTCTACAGAACCATAGTTAAACTCAATAACAAAAATTAATTTTTTTAGTTGCAAAACTTCTTGCTTAGTTTCATAATCTGTTCAATTTTCACTAACTCACGTATGATGTAATTACGACATCAATACATTTTCAATCCCCCTTAGATAACGTTATGTATGAGCGGCCGCAAGGCCGCTTGCTTTTTTATTTGCAGAACACCTCGCAGGAAGGAGATTGACATAGATTGTTACATCGTAAATTAAAATTACGTCCTATTATAATATTGTTGGTTTGTGTAGTAGTCCTCCTTTCGTTATTAATTACAGACCTATTGGTTAGTCGTAATGTAAGTGAAACGATAAAGGAAAATCAAGAAGAAAAGGCAACCATGATTACGAGGATGGTTGCAAAATCCAGGGTAGTGAAGGACGGTCTTATTGATGAAAAGGAAAAGTTTAAAGTCCAGACCTATGTTGAGGAGATACGAGAAGCGACAAATGTATGGTTCATCGTTGTAATGGACATGGATGCGATTCGTCTATCGCATCCGAATGAATGGATGATAGGAAAGCGGTTTGGTGGGGGAGATGAGAGCCATGTTCTTGAAGGGAAAGAGTATATCTCGATTTCGAAAGGTACATTAGGAACCTCTTTGCGGTCGTTCACACCTGTTTATGATGACGACAAACAGCAGATAGGTGCTGTTGTGGTAGGGATTTCACTTGAAAATGTGGAAGAAGCGGTAGAGGCCAGTCACAGGATCTTACTGTTCGGTTCCGCGTTAGGGCTTTTGGCGGGTGTGATTGGAGCTGCTTTTCTTGCCTTTTTTATAAAAAGAACATTATATGGGCTAGAGCCTTTTGAGATTGCGAGGATATTAGAGGAACGGAACACCATGCTGCACTCTGTAAGAGAAGGAATTGTAGCCGTTGATAAAGAGGCAAGGATTACCCTGGTAAACAAGTCGGCTTTGCGGCTTTTGAGGAAAGCTGGCTTATCGGATGAGCCAATCGGGATGCGTATTAGTGATTATATGCCAACCTCGAGACTCGATGATATCTTGAAAACAGGGGAATCTGAGCTAGATGAAGAACAAACAATCAATGGGGTTTCTTTACTAATCAATTGCGTGCCGTTAATCGTAAATGGACAAATCGCGGGGGCGATCGCTACGTTCCGGGATAAAACGGAAGTAAACCTGTTAGCTGAGCAATTAACAGGTGTAAAATTATATGCAGAAGCACTCCGAGCTCAATCCCATGAGTTTAGGAATAAGCTTCATGTTATATTGGGAATGGTCAAAATGGGTTACTACGATAAACTGACTTGCTTTATTAACCAAATTGTCAGCCATTTTCACGAAGAGATCGGAAGGGTCACTAAAAATATCAAAGACTCGGCTTTGTCAGGGTTCATTTTGGGCAAATTAAGCTATGCGCGTGAAGCAGGAGTAGAGCTCGCGTTTGAAAGTAAGCATACTTTACCGGAGCCAAGGAACGCAGAAACGACACATGAGTTGATCACGATATTAGGAAACTTAATAGATAATGCTATAGATGCAGTCGGGAAAAGGTCAAAAAAGAGAGTAGAAGTAAAGTTGAATTTTGAGTTGGGAAAAGGAAAGCTTTATCTCGAAGTCGCTGATTCAGGAAAGGGAATTCAAGAGGAGACGTTTGCTTCCATTTTTACAAAAGGCTTTTCGACAAAAGGTCAAAATCGAGGTTATGGCTTATATTTGGTAAAACAAAGTATCGATAAGCTTGAAGGAAATCTGACGGTTGATTCTTTCCATGAAAAGGGAACTGTCTTTTACGTGGAAATTCCCTATGAAATAAGGGGTGGAGCATGATTAAAGTACTTATTTTAGATGATGATCCAATGGTGGCAGAATTTAATAAGCGCTACTTAGATGAGCTTAAAGGGTTTAGGTTATTAGCTATATCGCATTCCGTTCAAGAGGCCCTGGAAGTTATGAAAGAAAAGGAAGTGGATTTGTTACTTTTAGATAATTTTATGCCGGGAGAAACAGGATTGGAGCTGTTGCGGAAAATTAGAGAAAAGGATCAGGACACGGATGTTATTTTTATTACAGCAGCCTCTGACACTGAGACCATCCAAAAAGCATTGCGATATGGAGCATTCGATTATTTAATTAAACCCTTTGAGTTTGATCGTTTTAAACAAGCACTAATAAGCTACAGCGATAAGCAAACACTGTTTAACAAGCGGAAGTCAGTGAGTCAAGCTGAACTAGATGAGAAGTGCCTTAATCAGGATTATGATGGATGCACAGGATCCCTTCCCAAAGGATTAACACAAGCTACTTTACAAGTCGTTGTAAATGCGATTATGGAATTGAAGAGTGAACCATTTTCTACAGAGGATGTTGTGGAAAGAACGGATATTTCAAGAGTTTCTGTTCGAAAATATTTAAAGTTTTTAAAGGAAATTGGTCTTCTCGGAGAAAGAATGACGTATGGCACGATTGGAAGGCCAATCTACTTATATGTATATAGCGAAGTAAATAGTCCTGCGTTAAAAAAGTACCTATAAAAAGTGGCCCTATGGTCGCTTTTTTTATTTTAAAAACGACTTACTTAATTGTATAAACTATTAAACTATTTCGAGTTCACGTATGATGTAACTAAATAAAATAAATAAAGTGATTTCTTGGAAGGGGAGAAAAGATGAACAGCAATAATTTGAAAATTGATAGGAATAATGAAAACGATTAAAGCACTTTTCTAGTTAATACCTTAACTTAGCGAAAAAAGGATGCAATCTTCAAGGTGGCCAGTTACTTGTATTTCCAAGCAAATCATACTTTATGTAAGTACTAATAAGGAGTGAAGGAAAAATGCAGCAAGGAGCAGGAGCAAGAAAGTTGCCGGAAGAACTACCACAAAAAAGTACAGGTATATACAAATTTCAACCCAAGATCCTCGGAATACCGATTACATGGTTTGCAGCTATTTTAATCATAACTATCATAGCTGTCTATACAGGTAATGTACCAGGCGGGATGATTGGCATACTATTAGTTATGATAGTTTTGGGGGAAACGCTTGGGTGGATTGGAGATAGACTTCCGATCATTAAGAGCTTTTTCGGAGGTGGTGCCATTGTCGCCATTTTTGGTTCAGCTTACATGGTATACAGTGGAGTATTGCCGGAAAATGTAACGACTGATGTAAGTGATTTTATGACGACCGCTGGATTTCTAGATTTTTATATTGCTGCATTAATTACGGGTAGTATTTTAGGGATGAACTCTAAAATGTTAGTAAGTGTTGGGCTTCGTTTCTTTCTACCGATTATGGGAGCAGTTTTAGGGGCTATGTGTCTCGCAGCCATTGTCGGATCGTTGCTAGGATTTACAGTACAAGAAGCGGTGTTAGTCATCTCCCTTCCTATCATGGGTGGAGGTATGGGAGCGGGTGCCGTACCTATGAGCCAGTTGTATTCCGAACTACTTGGCAATAGCCCAAGCTATTATATTTCGATGCTTGTGCCGGCCTTAGCTTTAGGTAACGTTTTTGCCATTGTTTTTGCAAGTGTACTTGATAAAATTGGAAAAGTATTCCCTTCTCTCTCTGGAAACGGTGTATTAATGAAAGGGTTTAACTACGAAAGTGCAGAACAAACATATAGCATCGGGAAAATGGGGGCTGGAATGGTTGTTGCCTTAACCTTCTTTTCCATTGGATATATTTTGGACGATTTTCTGCCGTTGCATCCCTATGCCATTATGATTATCTTAATCGCATTAGTTAAAGTATTAAATATATTGCCTGTCTTTGTAACTGAAGGTGCAAGCCAATGGTACCAATTTGTAGCGAAAAACTGGACCTTAGCCTTACTGTTCGGAATCGGAGTGGCCTATACCGATCTAGAATCAGTCTTGAATGCATTAAGCTTGCAGTACATCTTAATCGTAGCAGCCGTCGTAGCGGGAGCTGTGCTAGGAGCAGGGCTTCTTGGAAAATTGGTTGGCTTTTATCCCATTGAATCGGGTATCACAGCAGGGCTTTGCATGGCCAATATGGGTGGAACCGGTGATGTTGCCGTACTATCCGCAGCCAGAAGAATGGAATTGATGCCCTTTGCCCAAATTTCGTCTAGACTTGGTGGAGCGCTAATCTTATTGCTTGCAGGTCTGTTAGTGCCTCTATTTGTATAAAAATAGGAACCATTTTATCCTTAAAACTAATGATAAGAGGAGGAAAAAGGAGTTATGTCCGATATATATAAGAAAGCTCTATCCATGCATGAAGAATACAAAGGGAAATTAGGTGTCTGTTCCAAGGTTCCACTACGAAATGCTCAAGATTTAAGTTTGGCCTACTCCCCTGGGGTCGCACAACCTTGTAAAGAAATTCATCAAAATGAAGTGCTTGCGTATGAGTATACCGTAAAAGGAAATTTGGTTGCGGTTGTTTCAGATGGTACGGCAGTATTAGGATTAGGGAATATTGGACCCCAGGCGGCTATGCCGGTAATGGAAGGTAAAGCCGTTTTATTCAAAGCATTTGCAGGTGTGGATGCATTTCCTATTTGTTTGGATACAGATGATGTGGATCAAATTGTTCAAATTGTCAAAGCCATGGCCCCTACCTTTGGTGGGATAAATCTGGAGGACATTGCTGCGCCCCGTTGCTTTGAAATTGAAGAGAGATTAAAACAAGAGTGTAAGATCCCGATTTTTCACGATGACCAGCATGGAACGGCCATTGTTACTGCAGCAGGATTAATCAATGCATTGAAAATCGTAAATAAAAACTTAGAACAAATTCGTATCGTCGTTAATGGGGCGGGAGCAGCCGGTATTGCTATCATTAAGCTATTAACCTATATGGGGGCCAATGACATTATCTTGTGTGATACGAAGGGAATCATTTATGAAGGCCGTACGGATGGAATGAATCCAGTGAAAGATGAAATAGCACAAATCACGAATAAGGAGCATAAAAAAGGTACTCTTGCAGATGCGATGAAAGGAGCAGATGTTTTTATCGGTGTATCTGTAGCAGGGGCCATCGATCGAGAAATGATCCAAAGCATGAATAGAGATGCCATTATCTTCGCTATGGCTAACCCGGTTCCGGAAATTATGCCGGAAGAAGCCAAAGCAGCCGGTGCAAAGGTCATTGGGACAGGTCGCTCGGATTTTCCGAATCAAGTGAACAATGTACTGGCCTTTCCGGGTATATTCAGAGGAGCATTGGACGTACGCGCTTCAGAAATAAATGTAGCTATGAAATTGGCAGCTGTACATGCCATTGCGGAATTAATTCCGAAGTATGAATTAAGACCAGACTATGTTATTCCACATCCTTTTGATCCTAGGGTTTCTCCAAATGTTGCTGCTTATGTAGCCCAAGCCGCGATTGATACCGGGGTTTCTCGGCACAAAGAGAATCCATTGAAAATCAAAGAGCGGACGATGGAGTTGTCGTCCCTTGAGCAACCCGTACTAGTATAATAGAGAAAATGGAGTTTCTATTATTATAGTTATTTCATTTACCCAGAGAGCTACGCGCGAGCTCTCGGTGATGTGGATTTTATTGTGATTAACGGAAACTATGCCATTGAAGCAGGATTACAAACAGCAGTTACATTGGCTCTCGAAGAGCAAGGAGTCCCTTGCTGCAAAAAAACTTCGCTAACTTGGTTGCCGTGCGAGAAGGCGAGGAAAACCGAGATGTCATCTTGTTATTGTAGGAAGCAATAACTTCTCCGCAAATAAAAAATTCATTGAATCCAAATACAGTGTGCGCTGTTGTGCCCATGTTTGGCAAATAAGGTAAATAAAGATGACTGAAAAGGAGCTCTCAGGTGAGCTCCTTTTTCTAGTGGGTAGGGCATATAACAATAAAATACACTTATAGATTTTTTTTCAATTCGACTTTGAGATTAATGACTAAAAAGACCTAACTCGTATAAGAGTTTTTATTCAACCATTTATGCATGGTTATTTCTGCCTCCATTCATAATGTGGTCAAAGAGATCTAGCACCAATTCAGAGGATAATAATTAATACTATGTTAGATTGTTATACATTAAAAGGGAAACTAGAATTGGACAGCTTTTATCTGCAGAACTGCAAAAGTACAAACATTGAGAAACCCCCTATCTAGCATGGATAGGGGGTTTCTCAAGTGTGAGCAAGGAAGAAATCCACAGAACCACCTGAGGCGTCTACAATGTTCGAACCTGCTCGTTCCGGCGAACATGAAGTGTAGCAAAAGAGTCAAATTTCAAAAAAATTGTACATAGCCTATTGACAATAGTGAGGAGTAACTCGTACAATTATAAATAGAGAACATAGTTCACCATAATGATAACACAAATGGTTAAAGAGGTGATCAAACTGAAGAAATACCTCGTATTCATCGAACGCAAGGAAACCTTTGCGGGAAATTCGATCCCTGAACACCGCAACTTCATCCAAACCCTTCGCGAACGACAAGTCTTGATTACTGCTGGTGGTTTTGCAGATCAATCAGGGGGCGCTTATCTCATTTCTGCTGATACATTGGAAGAGGCATTGGCAATCGTTCACCAAGATCCGATGTATGTGGAAAATGAATGCTTGTATAAAGTGAAAGAATGGTTGGCCTAAAAAAAATTGACTTATAGAGAGGAAGAACAAGATATGAAATTAGTCAGCTATACTTACGAGGGTCATACACGAATTGGTACCATCATGAAAGATGAGACGCTTGTTGATCTGAACTATGCGTACCAAGCTATGCTTCAAGCACAAGGGAAACTCCGTTCCGAGAAGATTGCGGAAGCTTTTGTCCCTGCTAATATGGTGGAGTTTCTTCAAGGAGGAGACGAGAGCCTTGAATTAGCTAAGCAAGCCGTTCAATTCATTCAGGATCATCCGCAAGCTTCTAGCCGCAAAGTAACTCACCGCGTATCTGATATAAAGATCGAAGCACCTGTATTAAACCCTGGGAAAATGATTTGTGTGGGTCACAATTATCGTGAGCACATTCTAGAGATGGGCCGCGAACTGCCTTCTCATCCAGTGGTCTTTGCCAAATTCAGCAATACGGTCATCGGACCTCAAGATGATATTCCTTTTTATCCGATCTCTGAGCAATTGGACTATGAAGCAGAATTTGCGTTTGTCGTGGGTAAGCAGGCAAGGAATGTTTCCCAAGAAGAGGCTTTGGGTTATGTAGCCGGTTACACCATCGTGAACGATGTGACCTACCGAGATATCCAGCGCAGAACGATTCAGTGGCTTCAAGGAAAAACCGTGGAAGGAAGCGCTCCGATGGGTCCTTGGCTGATTACACGCGATGAACTGCAAAATCCTTCCGGATTAGGAGTTCGCTTAACGGTAAATGGGGAAGAACGTCAACGAACCAACACCGAAAATCTAGTGTTTACCGTGCCTTATCTTGTAGAGTTTCTATCTGGGTTAATGACACTAGAGCCAGGCGACGTGATTCTTACTGGAACTCCAGGCGGAGTGGGGGTAGCTCGCGATCCGCAAGTGTTCTTGAAAGATGGAGACGTGGTCCGCATTGAAATCGATCAGGTGGGAGCATTGGAAAACCGCGTGAGAAAAGTGGCGGAGGGGAAATAAGAATGAGCCAAGTCCAAAAGGCAATGGAAGACATCTATCGGTTGACAGATGATATTGTTACATTGGCAGGAGGGATTCCTGAGGAAGAGCTCCGTTGGAAGCAGGCTGATGATGTTTGGTCTATAATGGAAGTTTTGTGCCATGTAGAGGAAATCACCCCGTATTGGCTGCGTGAAATTCAGGCCGTTGTCCAAGCGCCTGGATCGGAGTGGGGACGCAACCATCTTCATGAAGGACGGCTTGCTGCGGTTGCGAGAGCCGACCAACGTTCTCTATCCGATATATTGGAAGGAATCCTGGATACTAAAAAAGAGGTTGGGAGCATTCTTGGCACCATGACCGAAGAAGACCTTGCCATCGAGTCCCCCAGCAAAAATCCGCGTTGGGGAACGAAGCCCATGTCCTTTGTCGTGGATCATTTATTAGTCGAACATCTGGATACCCATTTGGGCCAAATCAAACGAATTAGGGAACAGTACTCGGCTTTAAAAGGAATTCGATAAAAGGAGAGATTGCGATGGCAGAAAAACTGAACTTTTTTGAGAGTGATATCGTTCAGGATTTCAATAAGGAAATTGAAAAATACCATCTCGGACCGCTATGGAATGCGATTCCGGATCTGATGCATAAGCAGCCGACGCCTCAAGCGGTTCCCTACCTATGGAAGTGGGAGACCCTTCATGCCAAGCTGATGGAAGCACGAGAGATCTTCACCCCTGACCGAGGTGGAGAACGAAGAGCGATATACTTGCAAAATCCTGGATTAAAACATCGCCAGCCATGGGGATGGGCGTCAACAACCCAAACCCTTTATGCTGCTGTTCAGTTGATTTTGCCTGGAGAAACGGCCCCTTCCCATCGTCATACGCAGAGTGCACTTCGGTTTATTACCAACGGATCGGGAGCTTATACCATCGTCCAGGGTGAACGGATTTTCATGGAGGAAGGGGATTATCTGATTACTCCTGGCGGATTATGGCATGGCCATGCCCATCTAGGTAGCGAGCCGATGATTTGGATGGATGCCTTAGACATCCCGACGATGTATGCCATTGGCGGAACGTTCTTTGAGCCTTATCCTGACCGGATTGAACAGCCGAGTGTTCCGGATAACTACTCTTCCCAACGTTATGCTGGCGGAATGGTCCGTCCGATTTCAGATCGTCATCCGAAAGTGGCGCCGTTAGGAGCTTACAAATGGTCCCAAACGTTGGCTGCCATCAATGGCTTATCCGGATTTGAACCAGATCCGTACGATGGGTACGCAGTGGAATATATTAACCCTTCCAATGGAAAAACCGCTAATCCGAACATAGCTGCCTGGCTGCAGAAGCTACCAGCCGGATTCCATTCCAAAGCTCACCGACACACCAGCTCAACCATTTACCAGGTGTACAAGGGGTCTGGCTACTCGGTGATCAATGGAGTACGTTTCGATTGGTCAAAAGGAGACTATTTCGTCATTCCTAATTGGGCATGGCATGAGCATGTGGCAGCGGAGGATAGCTACCTATTCTCGGTAAGCGATCTGCCGATTATGGAGAAGTTTAATGTGCAGCGGGAAGAAGGCTTAGAGCAAAATCAAGGGTTCCAAACGGTTACAGATGAATTTAAGCCCTTATTGCCTTAAGAGCCGAAGCCATTGATATACAATGTGAAGGGGATCATGCATATGTCAAATGTTAAGGATTTGCCGTTTGTTGTTGTGGGCGGCGGGATTGGCGGACTGGCTACAGCATTAGGTGTTGCGGAAACGGGGCGTTCTGTCTATGTATTGGAGCAGGCTGCAGAGATCAATGAAGTAGGTGCCGGCATTCAGCTGGCTCCGAATGCGACGGCGGTATTGTCTCGTTTTGGGGTGATGGACGAAATTAATAAAACAGCTGTCTACCCAGAACGCTTAGTTCTTATGGATGCGATGACGGGCAAGGAGTTGAGTGCTCTCGATCTGGGGGAGTCCTTCAAGCAGAAATATGGTCATCCTTACATCGTATTGCATCGTGCTGATCTCCAGCAGGCATTGCTTAAGGCTTGTCTAGACAATGATAAGATTACGGTACTGACTAACCAAGCCGTAGAAAAGGTTGAGGATCTTGGAGACAAAGCCCAAATTACGTTAGCGGACGGTACAACCTATGTAACGGAGGCCGTTATTGGAGCGGATGGGATTCATTCCAAAACCCGCAAGCTGTTCATCGAGGATCAGCCTGTTGCCTCCCACTATGTCGCTTACCGCGGCACGATCCCGATGAACGAAATGGCGTCTCAAGCAGGTACCAATATGGACGATGTGATCATGTGGATTGGCCCGAATTTGCACCTGGTGCAGTATCCGGTCCGCCGTGGTGAATTATACAACCAGGTTGTTGTGTTCAAGAGCGATCGTTATAAGGAAGACTCCGATGATTGGGGTACGCCTGAAGAAATCGATCAGCACTTTGGGAAATGCTGCAAACCTGTTCAGCATGCCGTAACGTTCATTTCCCGTCAACGCCGCTGGCCGATGTATGACCGCAACCCGATTGAAAACTGGTCAAAGGGCCGCGTAACCTTGCTTGGGGATGCAGCTCATCCGATGCTTCAGTATATGGCGCAAGGTGGGTGTCAAGCTTTAGAAGATGCGGCTTACCTGAGCGATTGTTTCCATGAATACGGCAATGATTTCGAGAAAGCATTCTCTGCCTACCAAGAAGAACGCATTCCACGCTCTGCCAGCGTCCAGCGGAATGCGCGTCTCTGGGGTGAGATCATCCATGCTGTAGATCCGATTGCGATCCTCTTGCGCAATAACATGATGGAAAACCGAACCCCACAAGATACGAGCCATGTAGATTGGCTGTATTCGCGCCGTTATGGAGCGGCTAAGGTTCGTTAACCTATTACCTAAGGAGCAGTGAGTTATCACTGCTTCTTTTTGCACGTGTAAGAATTTGCTGCATACGGATAGGGCTCGTTCATTCTTTACGTGCGGCTGTCCGAATAGGAGCTACATTCGGAGGCCCCTTTATTTTTCAGGTCAATCTTTGGGTGACGTACCCAGTGAGAGTTAATTGTATCTATGACATAGTATAAGCAAATTGATCAATCAGTATTTGTTTACAACCATATCTGTAATAAAATAATGACAATGAAGCAACTTGAAATCGGATATTTTTTTGCTATAGTAATAGACAGACTGGTTGGTATGAAGGTGGTTTGCTACGGAATGGATACAAAAGCATTAATCATTGAAACGGCAACAACTCTTTTCCAGCACAAAGGATATAAGGGTGTTGGATTAACCGAAATCTTAAAAGAATGTAATATTACGAAAGGCTCGCTCTATCATCATTTTCCTAACGGAAAAGAAGAATTGCTTATTGCTTGCCTTGAGTCCATGCGTAAATCGAATACGATGGACATCGAGAGTATTTTTGGGCGATACCCAACGACTCACGAAGCCACACAGGCGATGATTGAAATATTAGTAGGTTTCTTTGAACGAGACGGTACGATCGCGGGTTATACCTTTAACAGCATCGTTAGCGAGATGGCCTCCTTAAGTCAACCCGTTCGAAATGCCTGTTCTTCCTTATACACAGAGATTCAAGCGATTTATTTGAAGAAGTTAGTTGCAGATGGGTTTACCGAAGAAAAGGCAAAATCGATTGCCCTCATGATGACGGCTTCGATTGAAGGTGGTATTATGCTTTGTTTAACAACACAAACAAGCGACCCACTTAAAGTGATTTCACAAGTATTGCCCAATTTATTAAGGGAGTTTAAATAATAATGAAGGAGAGCAGTGTGCTAACACTGTTCTTTTTTTTGTTTGTCACAATGGCATGTAAAGTTGATAGCTTTACATGCCATTGTGTTTTAAAACAAGCCTTTATATGAAAATCCTCTTAGAGAGAAAAGCGAAAGCAGGAAAATTTTCATTGGAGACGGCAGGCCAGG
>JBEQAI010000003.1:0-25221 GCA_041640415.1 Ammoniphilus sp.
CAAAGGAAGAAGAACATCGGAAAGCCGTATGAGGGAAAACCTCACGTACGGTTTGATGAGGGGAAGCTGAAATGAATAAAGGCGACCGGTGGTCGCCCAGAAAATTTCTGTTTTCTACTCTACTAAGGATTTATAAGATTGAAGAAACAACTTGCTTCCTAACCGGTAATGATGTCAAGTTGGTAGAGCACCTGAGGTACTGCAAGCGCGCGGTTCGTACCCTGAACCTGGCGAATGGCGCGGATGAGGTACCGCAAGCGCGCAGTTCGTGCCCTGAACCTGGTGAATCGCTCGGATGAGGTACCGCAAGGGCGCGGTTCGTGCCCTGAACCGGGCGGATGGCTCGGATGAGGTACCGCAAGCGCACAGTTCGTGCCCTGAATCAGGCGGATGGCTCGGATGAGGTATCGCCTGGCTCAAGTTTATTTAAAGGGTTTGGGTAATTTTAGTCTAGCTTTTTTATGAGTGCTATCTAAACTTTCGTTTAGATCCTTCAATTTCATGCTGCTTTTTTAAGTATTTTCTATCATCCCATGCCCATACCGGGTTCGGATGCTCACCAAATTTCTGATTTGCTCAGAGCACGCTCCTAAGCAATCTTTACTGCTTCCTACTCAACTCAATCAACCCAAACACCTTCAGCGCCTGAAACTCCTCTGGAGTCAAGCGGGAGAGAAGATCGTTCTTCACCTGGGCCTGTTTTTCTGCAGTTAGGCCGCCTTGGGCAAGAGCCGCCAGATCCATAAGTTCAGCCATGGTGAACTTCGTTAGCAAAAACTTCATCGCTTCTTCGCGAGAGGAAAATACAGGCTGTACGGCGCCAGACTCTGGAGAGGCAGATGGTGCTCTAGTCAGCTTTTCCTCAGTCATGGGTGCCTGTTTTTGCAAACTTTCTAGTGCATCAGACCCGCCGTACTTTTTGATTGCTTCTTGGATTTCAGGATTTTTAAGCAACTCCTGGACTTCATCAGGGTTTAATATCTCCTGGGCGACCTGATCCATCATACGGTCTGATAGGTAGCTCATGGTGTATTGATAGCCGAAGTAGCCGAGACCTCCCAGGATCACGATAGATATGAGCCATTTTTTCATTCCTATTCTCCTTTCACTTACTTCTAGACTTCAGCTGGCGGATGATCGCTTCATCAGATGTAACATACAATGTTTTTTGATGATCATAAATTACATAGCCCGGCTTGGAGCCGCTTGGCTTGCGGACATGCTTGATGAGGGTATAATCTACAGGGATTTGATTAGAGCCGCGTGCTTTACTGAAGAAGGCTGCAATCGCAGCAGCTTCAAGGAGCGTTTGTTCCGAGAATTCTCTGGCGCGAATCACGACATGCGATCCCGGAATATCCTTGGTATGAAGCCAGGTTTCCATGGGATGAGCTAAACGGTTAGTCAGGTATTCGTTTTGTTTGTTATTTTTCCCTACTAGAATCTCGATGCCCTCAGAAGAAAGGTATTTTTCGAGCAAGGGTTTTTCTGCTTTCTTCTTGCGATTATCACGTTTGCCGCGGAAACGAAGATAGCCTTCCTCCACCAACTCTTCTCGGATTTCAGCAATGTCGTGCATGGAGGCATCCGAAAGCTGTTGAATCAGACCCTCGAAATAAGCCAACTCTTTTCTCGCTAGCTCAATTTGCTCGTCGATCACGTGCAGACTATTTCTAGCTTTATTGTACTTCCGATAATAGGCTTGCGCATTGTCTACAGGAGATTTTAATGGATCAAGAGGGATCTCTATGATTTCCCCATCTTCATCGTAGTAATTTAAGACTTTGGCCACAGAATCGCCCTTTTTAAGCTCGTGCATATAGGCCGTTAGCAGCTCGCCAAATAGCTTAAACTGATCAGCTTCCTCGGCTTCCTTCCTTGTTTCCTGCAATTTGATAATTTTCTTCTCATTCTTTTCCCATTCATTCGTTACAAATCGGATCAAGTCATGAGCTTTTTGCCGGACGGCATCCCGTTCTGCTTTTCTCTCAAAGAAGGCTTCAAGGCAAACGTGAACAGACTCAAACTCGACTTTTTCTCCCTGTAAGTGACCCAGATCTACCACAGAGAAGTACGCCTTATCCCCTTGCTTGACGATCTGAGGATGAAAGCGCCCCTCCTGAATATCTGCCATCATTGTGTGGAACGAATCCCATAATTCATCTCGCGTCCCCATGCCGGCGCGGAACACAATTTCTCTGGCCACCAGCGGGCTGATCCCGGAAAATTGGTCTACAATCTGCTTATCTAATTTGCCTGCATTATAGTCAAAGGAACCAATAAATTGCGCCTTGGTCGCGGTTAAAGGATCTTTCTTTCCTTGCTCAGGCGGCGAAATATAGGGTCTGCCTGGAAGAACCACGCGATGCTTGCTCATGGCTGGCGTGACGTGTTGAATGCCATCAAGAATAAGGTTCCGCTCGACATCCAGCAGGAGGATATTGCTATGGCGACCCATAATCTCTACCACGATCCGTCGGGTCTTCCAATCCCCTAATTCATCTCTTACCTTCATGTCAAAATGAATGATGCGCTCCATCCCGACCTGGCTAATCCGGTCGATAATCGCACCTTCACAATACTTCCTTAAAAGCATGCAGAACATCGGCGGTTCAACGGGATTCGAGTATGCTTCATTCGTTAGATGGATACGGGGGAAGGTAGGACTCGCGGAAATAAGCAATCGTTTATTTTCTCCACCTGCCCGGATCTGAAGAACAATATCCGTATCTGTTGGCTGATAGATCTTGGAGATTCGCCCTGATTCAATCGTATTTTTACAGTTTTCTACAACCGCTCTGGTTACTAAACCGTCAAATGCCATAACGTCAAACCCCTTTCTTTCCGAGAACAGTATAAACCAAAAGCTTGGGAAGGTAAAATCAAATCATTTTTTTCTGCTTGTCTGAATATGTTAGCTAGGGAAGATGCTGGAGGATGAGGAAGAGAGGTGGAATGGCAGTTGGAGACGAACCAATGGTACAACCTTACGGCACAGGAATGCATCGATCGCATGCAAACCGATCCGGTTAAAGGATTGACGAGTAAAGAGGCGAACCGCCGACTGGAGCAGGTTGGGGAAAACACATTGCAAGAAAAGCATAAGGTTTCTCCCTTAGTCATTCTGTTAAATCAGTTCAAGGACTTCATGGTTCTGGTCCTGTTGGCGGCGACCTTAATATCAGGATTGTTAGGGGAGTATACAGATGCAATCACGATCATTGCTATTATTGTTATTAACGGAATCCTTGGTTTTGTACAAGAATATCGAGCGGAAAAGTCTTTAGGTGCCCTCAAGGAGCTAACGGCTCCCTCCGCCCATGTCGTTCGGGATGGGGAGCTTATTCAAGTACCTGCCAAGACCGTTGTACCTGGGGATTTGGTTTATTTTGAAGGAGGAGACCGCATTCCCGCGGATCTACGCATCATTACAAGTCATGGTTTGCAGGTGGAGGAATCCGCGTTGACCGGGGAATCCGTACCTGTAAGCAAGATAGATGGCGTGATAGCCAATAAGGAAGTCCCATTAGGGGATCAAAAAAATATGGCGTTTATGGGAACGCTTGTGACAAGAGGAACGGGACAGGGGATTGTTACGGGGACGGGCATGCAAACGGAGATGGGGAAAATCGCCGATCTGATTCAAACAACGGATACAATGCAAACCCCTTTGCAGCAACGATTGGAGCAATTAGGCAAAATCCTCATTGTGATCGCCCTAGCCCTGACAGCAATGGTCGTTGTGGCTGGGATCATGCATAATCACAACCCATACCAAATGTTTTTAGCTGGAGTAAGCTTAGCTGTAGCCGCCATTCCAGAGGGATTGCCAGCTATCGTTACGATTGCATTGGCTCTCGGAGTGCAAAGGATGATCAAGAGAAGAGCCATTGTCCGAAAGCTCCCTTCCGTAGAAACCCTAGGTTGTGCCACGGTAATTTGTTCGGATAAGACAGGGACTCTCACCCAAAATAAGATGACGGTATGCGGGCTCTGGGTGGAAGGAAAACAAATCACGGTTACCGGGACGGGCTATGATCCCATCGGAGAATTTAAATATGAAGGAAAAGAGATTTATCCGGAACGACAGGCGGCTCTCAAACGGCTGCTGGAAATTAACGTTCTTTGCAACAATGCGAGGCTAGTGGAAGGAAAAGAAGGAAAAAAATCCATTCTGCGCAAAGAGAAGAAGGATTGGACCATCATCGGAGATCCTACCGAGGGAGCCTTACTGGTCGTCTCTGCAAAAGCTGGCGTGCAGCCTAGTACGGTCCAGCAATGGGAGCGAATCAAGGAATTTCCGTTTGATTCCGAAAGAAAAATGATGTCCGTGTTGGTTCGAGATCGTAAAGGGGAGCAAATGATCGCAGTAAAAGGAGCTCCTGACGTACTGCTTTCCCGCTGTACCCATATCTTAACGAACGGAAAGGTAACGGCGTTGACTCCTTCCTTGCGCCAAGAGATCGAGCAAAGTAACCAGGCTATGGCGGAACAAGCCCTTCGCGTGTTAGGCGTTGCCTACCGAGATGTTCCGGCCGGCGAGCGAGTCGTCGATGAAAGTCAGGCGGAAACCAAGCTGGTGTTTGTAGGCTTGTGTGGAATGATTGATCCTCCAAGGGAGGAAGTTAAAGACTCCATTCGCAAATGCCGCGCTGCGGGGATTAAAACAGTGATGATTACAGGGGATCACCAAACAACTGCAGAAGCAATAGCGCGTCAATTGGGCATTCTCCCCAAGGGTGGGTTGACAATAAATGGACAGGATTTATATAATATGTCCGATGAAGAATTCCATGATAAGGTAGATACAATCTTTGTTTATGCCAGAGTTTCACCTGAGCATAAGCTGAAAATTGTCCGAGCTCTTCAGTCAAAAGGCCACGTGGTGGCCATGACAGGTGATGGAGTAAACGATGCTCCCGCTATTAAAGCTGCGAACATTGGCATTGCGATGGGCATTACGGGTACAGATGTATCCAAGGAAGCCTCTTCTCTTATCCTTGCTGATGATAATTTTTCAACCATCGAAGCGGCTATTGAAGAAGGCCGTACGATCTATGATAATATTCGAAAATTTATTCGTTACCTTTTAGCATCGAACGTAGGGGAAATTCTTGTCATGTTCTTTGCGATGATGGCAGGAATGCCTCTGCCGTTAGTTCCCATTATGATCCTTTGGGTCAACCTGGTCACCGATGGATTGCCTGCCATGGCTTTAGGGGTGGATCAGCCGGAGAGAGATACCATGAATCGCCCGCCTCGCTCAAGCCGCGAGAGCATCTTTGCTAGAGGGTTGGGCTGGAAAATTCTAAGCCGCGGCTTTTTGATCGGAATATCGACCCTTGCTGCCTTCTGGCTTACGCTGCAAGCTCATCCCGATGATCTGACGAAGGCCCAGACCGTCGCTTTTGCTACGCTCGTGATGGCTCAATTGATTCATGTGTTTGATTGTCGAAGTGAACGTTCCGTCTTTCATCGCAACCCATTCCAAAATATGTACTTAGTGGTAGCGGTCATCATTTCTGTATTTCTCTTGATTGGAGTCATTTACTTAGAGTCTCTTCAGCCGATCTTTAAGACTACCGCGCTGGATGCGCAAGAGTGGATGATGCTTCTTGTGTTTGCTGCTATTCCTACGTTTGCAGTTGGAATTATGGGGCTGCTCATGGAAACCATAAAAGGAAAAAGGACAGCTTAACAAGCAACGGCGTCATAGCCGTTGCTTTCTTTCAACTTAATATAGTAGCTCTTTCTTAGGTCGGTGATAATATGATAACCAGTATGACAGGATATGGACAAGCCTTTGTGCAGCAAAGCGAATTTGATATCAGGGTAGAGATGAAAAGCGTGAATCATCGCTTTTTGGAGATCTCGATTCGGATGCCTCGCGAATTCAATTCACTGGAAGAAGTCATAAAGAAAAAAGTAAGCGAATATGTGCGGCGAGGAAAGATTGATTTGTTTGTTGCGAAGGAGAAGTCAGAGGAGCCTGTGCAAAACCTGACCATGAATTGGTCCTTGGCTAAGGAATATTACAATTTATATGAAGATTTAGTAGAGCGCTTTCCAGCTGTAGAAAAAAGGATCCATCCAACCGATTTTCTCAACCTGCCAGGCCTCGTTAACATGCAGGAGGCAAGAGAGGAAGTCGGTAAATATCTGCCTACTGTATTAGAATCCGTCGAATTGGCTTGTCAGCAGTTACTACATATGAGAAAATCGGAAGGAAAGAACCTCCAGTCAGATGTAACTTCTCGAATTCAATCCATCCAATCCTGGATTGAGCAAATTCGTTCTCGCGCCCCTTTAGTTGCCCAGCAATTTCGAGAAAGACTGACGAATAGAATGAAAGAATATCTTAGTGGTCAGTGGGACGGCGATGAAGCGAGAATTATTACCGAGGTTGCTGTCTTCGCAGAAAAAGCCAGCATAGATGAAGAATTAACGAGATTGTCTAGCCATTGTCAGCAATTTTTGCTTATCTTGCAAGAAACCGAGCCTGTAGGTCGCAAGTTAGATTTTTTGGTTCAGGAGATGAATCGGGAAGCGAATACCATTGGATCCAAGGCTAATGATTTAGAAATAAGTAAAAAGGTAGTAGATTTAAAGGCGGAATTGGAAAAGATTAAAGAACAAGTGCAGAATATAGAATGACGGGGGTGTTTTAGTGGCCATCAAGCTAATTAATATTGGGTTCGGTAATATTGTCTCTGCCAACAGAATTATATCGATCGTAAGCCCCGAATCGGCCCCAATTAAGCGGATTATCCAAGAAGCCAGGGACCGGGGAGTCCTGATTGATGCTACATATGGGAGGAGAACGCGGGCAGTGATCATAACGGACAGCGATCACGTGATCCTTTCTGCTGTTCAGCCTGAGACGGTTGCCCAGCGTTTATCTACGAAAGAGGAGGATCCTGATGAATAAGAACGATACAGAGTTCCTATATGATAAGGGATTGCTCGTTGTCCTTTCAGGTCCGTCTGGAGTTGGGAAGGGTACGGTTTGCGCAGCGCTCAGGCAGATCATGCCCGAATTGATTTATTCCGTTTCGGCTACTACCAGGGCTATGAGGCAGGGTGAGCAAGAAGGGGTTAATTACTTTTTTAAGACGAAGGATGAGTTCAAGCAGATGATTGAAAAGGATCAGCTGCTTGAGTGGGCGGAATATGTAGGAAACTACTACGGCACCCCCCGTGACTTCGTCGAGCAACAGCTAGATGAAGGAAAAGATGTTATACTGGAAATTGAAGTGCAAGGAGCCTTGCAGGTAAAAGAAAAATTCCCACAGGGAATCTTCATTTTCCTTGCTCCCCCAGATCTTGCCGAATTACGAAGCAGAATTGTAGGTAGAGGCACGGAGACCGAAGAAACCATCAATTCCCGCATGAGCGTGGCAAAAGAAGAAATTGAGCTGATGGATAAGTATAACTACGTCGTTGTAAATGATGAAGTGGAAAAAGCTTGCCATCGCATTCAAGCCATTGTCCTTGCGGAACACTTGAAGAAGGACAGGCAAATTGCAAAATACCGGAAATGGCTAAAGGAGGTATAATAGATGATCTATCCATCTATTGATAAATTGGTAAACAAAGTGGAAAGTAAATATACATTGGTGAGCTTAGCCTCGAAGAGAGCCCGTCAGTTAAGAGAAAATGAAAAAGACATCCGTGTGGATAAACCGATCTCAAAGAAATATGTGGGCATCGCGCTAGAAGAAATCGTGGATGCTAAATTATTGTTTGAAAGACCGAAAGTAGTAGATCGCTAGGCAAAATAACAACCTTTTTCAGGTTGTTATTTTCCATTTTAAGGTAAGGAGGAGAAACCAATGCTCCAAGGGAAAACGATCGTGCTTGGTGTGACGGGGGGAATTGCAGCCTATAAGGCTGCCGCTTTATGCAGCGCTTTAATCCAGAGAGGCGCAGAGGTTCGTGTGATACTTAGCTCTTCTTCACTGCAATTTATCCAGCCGCTTACTTTCCAAGCCTTATCAAGACATCATGTTATTGTTGATACGTTTGAAGAAAAAGATCCTGCTGTTATCGCCCACATTGACTTGGCTGATCGCGCAGATCTGATCGTCATCGCCCCAGCGACAGCGAATGTTCTGGCTAAGGCTGCTCTTGGTTTAGGGGATGATATGCTGACCACCACGCTGTTGGCAACGGAGGCGCCTGTCATGGTATGTCCAGCCATGAATGTCCATATGTACCAGCATCCTGCTGTTCAGAAAAATATGCAAACCTTAAAAGAGCGCGGAATGCTATTTGTTGAACCTGGAGAAGGTTTTTTAGCCTGCGGGTATACAGGTAAAGGAAGAATGGCAGAACCGGAGGCGATTGTGGAGGCGATCATCAGTCAGTTTGAAGTGAAAAAAGACCTTGTCGGAAAGCGGGTATTGATTACGGCAGGAGCCACACGTGAAGCCGTGGATCCGGTTCGATTTTTCACGAATCATTCCACGGGAAAAATGGGCTATGCTCTCGCGGAAGCCGCATCGGCTAGAGGCGCCCAGGTGACCTTAATTAGCGGTCGATCCAATCCGCTGGCCAAACCGGCCGGCGTAGAATGGATCCCGATCGAGTCTGCTGAAGATATGTACCAGGCCGTGATGTCTCGAGCGGATGAGGCCGATATTATTATCAAGTCAGCGGCTGTGGCGGATTATCGACCGGCTGTGATCCATGATCAAAAAATGAAGAAAAAAGAGGGCAACTTAACCATAGAGCTTGTTCGCACGAAGGATATTCTCCGGCAGTTAGGAGAGCAAAAGCTCGCTCATCAGGTTTTGGTTGGATTTGCAGCGGAGACGGAAAATGTGGAAGAAAATGCGATGAAAAAGGTACATGGAAAGAATCTTGATTTTATTGTGGCCAATAACGTCGCGCAAGTTGGTGCTGGCTTTGGCACGGACACCAACATTGTAAGCTTATACGATCGCAATGGCCTTCTCTTGTCACTGCCTCAGCTAAGCAAACGGGAGGTTAGCGATCGGATTCTAGATGAAGCTATTTTACGTTTTGAGGATAAAAGATCGTGTATGCACAAGTCATAGTAGATGTTCCTCATGTGGAAACGGATCGTTCCTTTGACTATCTCGTACCTGAAGCGTACCAGGAATGGATTGCGGTAGGGAGCCGAGTCTCTGTCCCTTTTGGACATCGTGTCCTTCAAGGCTACGTGATAGGGCTATCTTCTGAATCACCGATCAGAGAGCTCAAGGAGATCCAAGACGTGCTGGATCTTACTCCTCCTTTGACAGAAGAGCTCGTTTCCTTAGGGGAATGGATCAGCCGGCAATATATTTGTAGGTTATATAGCGCCCTGCAAGCGATGCTGCCCGCAGCTCTTCGCTCAAGCTATCAAAAAGAAGTCTCCCTGACAGAAAAAGGAAAAGAGCAGGCTTGGCTTCTGGAAAATGAGCAGAGATTAATAAACTATATTTCAACCCAAGAGCCTGTAGCCTTTGATCAGGTGCTTAAGGCCTTTCCAGAAGAACGCTCGTTTCTCATGACGGCGATACGTCAGGGGTACTTAAGCTGTGAGCAAGTCGTTAAGGACCGGATTACCCGCAAGACCCTATTGTATGTGAAGCGTACGGCATCGGATGAACGGATGAAAGAAGCCATGGAAGGCCTGTCGAAGCAAGCAGAGAGACAAAAGCAAGTCCTCCGATACATGCTCACGCAAACTGGCCCGCTCCCCCTAAAAGTTTTGCTAGCCGAATTGCAAATCTCCGCTTCCTCCGTCAAGGCTCTGGTGGAAAAAGGGTTATTAAGCTTAGAGGAAGTAGAAGAACGTCGTGATCCCTATGCCGGGAGAAGCTTTGACAAAAACCAAGCTGTGCAATTTACCGAAACGCAAGCAAGTGTCATCGCTCATCTCGAACAGGCTTTGGAGACAGGTCAAGCCTCCGTTCAACTTCTCCATGGGGTAACGGGAAGCGGGAAGACGGAAGTCTACCTAGAAAGCATAGCCAGATGCTTAGAGCTCGGGAGAGAAGCCATTGTCTTGGTGCCTGAGATTTCTCTAACCCCACAAATGGTGAACCGGTT
This sequence comes from Ammoniphilus sp., assembly GCA_041640415.1. Taxonomy (GTDB): domain Bacteria; phylum Bacillota; class Bacilli; order Aneurinibacillales; family RAOX-1; genus YIM-78166. The sequence continues at coordinate 10,060 of JBEQAI010000003.1, forward strand.
TAAGGCAAGATTCGGAGAACAGGTTGCCGTCCTCCATAGTAGATTGTCACATGGGGAACGTTATGATGAATGGAGAAGGATCCGACAAGGTGAAGTGGGAGTCGTGGTGGGAGCGAGATCGGCTATTTTTGCCCCGTTCACGAAACTAGGACTCATTATTATGGATGAAGAGCATGAGGGGACTTACAAGCAAGAGGAAACCCCACGATATCATGCACGAGATATAGCCGTCCAAAGAGCCCGTTTTCACCAAGCTGTAGCGCTATTCGGGAGTGCTACGCCAGCGATGGAGACATTTTTTAAGGCAAGTAAAGGAGAAATCGAGTATCTTTCCATGCCCGAGCGGGTTGGAGCAAGACCTTTGCCTGCTGTAGAGATTGTGGATATGAGAGACGAGCTTCGCAGCGGAAATCGAACCATGTTTAGCCGGGCGTTGTCCCAGGCGATTACGCTACGCCTTGAACGCAAAGAACAGATGGTTCTTTTTCTCAATCGCCGCGGTTTTTCCACTTTCGTGATGTGTCGTTCATGCGGTCATTCACTTCAATGCCCGCATTGTGATATTTCGCTTACTTATCATCGAACAAATCAAACCGTCAGGTGCCACTATTGTGGACATACGGAGCGGGAAGCAACAGAATGCCCGTCTTGCGGAAGCGGACATATTCGCCATTTTGGAACGGGAACACAAAAGGTAGAAGAAGAGTTGAGCAAGCACTTCCCAGGTATTCGAGTGATCCGGATGGATGTGGATACAACCTCGCAAAAGGGTTCGCACGAAAAGTTGCTGACGATGTTTCGAGAGGGGCAAGGAGATGTTCTGCTAGGAACGCAAATGATCGCCAAAGGTCTCGATTTTCCCAGAGTTACGCTGGTTGGCGTCATCGCTGCAGATACCGTTTTGGGTATGCCCGATTTCAGGGCGGCCGAGAAAACGTTCCAGCTGCTTACGCAAGTAGGAGGCCGTGCAGGCAGACATGAGCTGCCTGGTGAAGTGATTATCCAAACCTATAACCCAGAGCATTACAGTATCGAATTGGCTAAGGATCATAAATATGACCGATTCTTCTCCTTAGAGCTGAAGCATAGATATGAAAAAGGATATCCCCCGTACTATCGTCTTGTCCTGATCACCTTTTCGTCGCCCAATGTTCCCCAAGTCGTCAAGACAGCGAATGAATGGGTAAAAACGCTTCGCGAGACGCTTCCGTCTAGCGTGTTTCTACTCGGCCCCGTCGCTTCTCCTATCCCGCGGATCAAGGATAGATATCGATTCCAATGCATGATAAAATACAGGGATGAGCCAGAAGTGCTGGCATGGGTTAAGAAACTAGCGGAAGCTTTCAACGCTAAACAAAAATCAGACGATATCCAGCTTACGATTGATGTGGATCCGCAGATGCTGATGTAAAACATAGAATGAGCCGAAGGAGGCACTAAACGATGGGAATACGCATGATTGTAAAACATCCTGATCCGGTATTAAGAGAAAAGTGTGTGGAGGTAAAGAATTTTAATGCTAATCTTCACAAGCTATTGGACGATATGGCCCAGACCATGTATGACGCTGATGGAGTAGGATTAGCGGCTCCTCAAGTCGGGATTCTCAAGCGAGTGATTGTGATGGATTGCGGCGATGGCTTGATCGAAATGATTAATCCAGAAATTATCGAAAGGGAGGGGGAGCAACTCGGTCCAGAAGGCTGCTTAAGCATACCGGGGAAGATGGGAGATGTGCGCCGCGCGATGCGCGTGAAGGCAAAGGGACAGGATCGCCATGGTAATCCGATTGAAGTAGAAGGAGACGAGTTATTGGCTCGCTGCATTCAGCATGAGATAGATCATTTGAACGGGGTTTTATTTGTCGATTTAGCGGAAACGATGTATGAAAGAGACCCAAACGAACCTGACCGAGGGTAGAGAAACTGGCTAATTAGCCAGTTTCTTCTTTGTAGATTAAAAATAGAGATGAGGTTGATGAGGATGAACATTATATTTATGGGTACACCTGATTTTGCAGTGCCTTGTCTAGAGAAGTTGATTGGAGCAGGCTATTCCATTTTGGAGGTGGTGACGCAGCCAGATCGGCCGAAAGGAAGAAAAAAAGAATTAACTCCTCCACCTGTGAAAGAGGCTGCTCTGAAGCATGGGGTTCCGGTTTTTCAGCCTGAAAAGCTGAAAAGCCCAGAAGCCGTGGAGCACATCGTTTCCTTGCAACCGGATCTGATCGTCACGGCTGCTTACGGCCAAATTTTGCCGAAGTCGATCATAGACCTGCCGAAATGGGGCTGCATTAATGTCCATGCCTCACTTTTACCTAAGTATCGAGGAGGAGCCCCTATACATAAATCTATCATTGAAGGAGAACAGGAAACGGGTGTCACCATTATGTATATGGTTGAAAAGCTAGATGCTGGTGATATTCTTTCCCAAGTGGTTGTTCCTATTGAGAAGGAAGATCATGTAGGGACTTTACATGATAAACTTTCTGAAGCGGGGTCAGCTCTTTTGCTCGAGACCATCCCTTTGTTGATAGAGGGAAAGATTAAACCTCGCAAACAAGAGGAAGAGCTTGTCACCTATGCTTGGAATATTCAAAGGGAAGATGAAAAAATTAATTGGAACAGGTCGGCAAGGGAAATCTATAATCAAATCCGCGGCTTGCATCCATGGCCGGTTGCCTATGCCCAGCTTGGGGATCAAGTGTTTAAGGTTTGGTGGGCTGAAGCAGTAAGCGAGAACGCAACCGGCGAAGAGCCTGGGACGATCTTAAACTGGCAGCCGGAAGGCATTGATGTGGCTTGCGGAAATGGGGTTGTTCGACTGAAGGAAGTACAACCAGCAGGCAAAAAAAGAATGAGTGTGTCAGACTTTGTTCGCGGAGTGGGGCAGTTGGGCGCACAATTTACCTAAGAGGAAGGGGACAAAAACAATGGTGCAATTGGTTTCAGCCCGATCCATCGCCCTTCAAGTTCTTAATGATGTACAGGAGAAAGAATCCTTTAGTAACTTACAGCTGAACGCAGCACTGAAGCGCGAGGAACTAGACCGTCGGGATGCTGGCCTTGCGACGGAGCTTGTTTACGGGACACTCTCTAGATTGAATACCTTAGATTGGCTCTTGGGGAAGCTGATCAACAAACCTGTTTATAAGCTGGAGGTATGGGTGCAAAATCTTCTTCGCATGTCTCTCTATCAGCTTCATTATCTCGATAAAATCCCGGACCGAGCCGTGGTACATGAGGCAGTAGAAGAAGCCAAACGGCTTGGACATAAGGGAACGGTCGGTTTCGTCAACGGAGTGTTGCGAAATTACCTGCGAAGCAAAGACACCTTTACGGTCCCAGACCAATGGCCAAAATTCAAAAAGATCGCGATCGAGCATTCGCATCCAGAGTGGCTAGTGAAAAGATGGCTTAGCTTTTTCGGAGAAAAAGACACGGTTGAAATGTGCAAGGTAAACAACCTTCCTCCTTCCATCAGCATTAGGTGCAATTTGCTTAAAACGGATAAGGATGCGCTGGCGCAGGCGATAAAAGAAGAATTCCCGAACGCCATAGTTGAATTCTCAGACCTGGCTCCTCAAGGCTTTATCTTATCCCAGGTAGGCAATATCGCATTTTCCCAACTTTATCGCCAAGGGCTTTGTACAGTTCAAGATGAAAGTTCCATGCTAGTTGCTCATGCCTTGCAGCCAGCTCCAGGCATGGAGGTGCTGGATATGTGCGCGGCTCCAGGAGGAAAAACAACACATATCGCCGAGTTTATGCACAACCAAGGGAAGATCCTCGCTTTAGATATTCATGAGCATAAATTAAAGCTCATTGAAGAGAATGCGGCTCGCTTAGGCGTAACCATCATCGAAACTCGACAAGCGGACGCCCGCGAGCTGCCTGAAGAACTCTATCCCGGGTTATTTGATCGTGTGTTACTTGATGCTCCGTGCTCCGGCTTTGGCGTGATCCGCAGAAAACCAGATCTCAAATGGCAGAAGAGCCTTCAGGACATCTCCGCGATTGTGCAGACACAGGCTCAAATTTTGAAGGAAGCCTCTCGCTGGGTCAAGGTGGGCGGTACCCTTGTCTATAGTACATGTACAATAGACCCAGAAGAAAACAGCCGGTTAATTCATCGGTTTTTAGATGAAAACCCTGCCTTTTCGTTGGATGAGTCGCTTGTGGAGGATATGCCCTCCATTGTCCGTCCTTATTTCCATAAATCCGGAGGGTATATTCAACTTCTACCGCACCAATTTGGGAGTGATGGATTTTTTATTTCGCGATTAAGGCGTCATTCTTAGTTTTTTAAGACTTGCTATGTTAGAATGAGGTAAAACTACATAAAAAACGAAAGAAATGGTGATTCACAATTGAAACCATTAATTTATGATTTGCGATTTGAGTCCTTACAGCACTGGCTGGAACAGAACGGAGAAAAAGCGTTTCGAGCAGGACAGATTTTTGATTGGCTTTACGTCAAGCGAGTAAACCAGTTTGAAGAGATGACAAACCTATCGAAAGGCTTGCGCGATAAATTGCAGGATCATTTTAAGCTTGCAGGCTTAAAGGAAATTACGCGGCAGGAGTCGGAAGACGGTACGATCAAGTTTCTTTTTTCGTTGCATGATGCCCATGCTATTGAAACCGTCATTATGAGACATAACTATGGAAACAGCATCTGCGTCACAACTCAGGTTGGATGCCGGATTGGGTGCACATTCTGTGCCTCCACTTTAGGAGGCCTGAAGCGGAATCTTACGGCAGGCGAGATTGTTTCCCAAGTGCTTATGGCACAAAGAGCTCTGGACGAAGATAGCGCAAGAGCAAGCCATGTGGTCGTCATGGGGATTGGGGAGCCATTCGAGAATTATGATGCTCTTCTCGACTTTCTCTATGTCATCAACCATGATAAAGGCTTGAATATCGGCCAAAGACACATTACGGTTTCTACAAGCGGAATTGTCCCTAAGATCTATGAGTGGGCCGATGACATGAATCAGTTTAATCTAGCGATTTCTCTTCATGCGCCTAATACAGAGATTCGTTCGAGGTTGATGCCTGTCAATCGACGCTTTCCTCTATCAGACCTAATGGAGGCTTGCCGATACTATGTGAATAAGACAGGGAGAAGAATTACCTTTGAATATGGTCTGTTTGGCGGGGTCAACGATCAGGTGGAGCATGCAGAAGAGCTGGCGGAACTGATCGGAACGTTGAACTGTCATATTAATCTGATTCCTGTCAATTATGTTCCAGAGAGAGACTATGTGCGCACCCCACGCAATGACATTTTTGCTTTTCAGCGAACGCTGCAGAAAAAGGGCTTAAATGCCACGATCCGCAGGGAACACGGAAGTGATATCGCTGCTGCTTGCGGACAGCTTCGTGCACAGCATGCCAAAAACAAACAGGGGGAGGAAGAACTCTCTTCCGCATCTGCCAATCGAGAAGCTGCAGAGGAATTAACGAGGTGAAAAAGGATGCAAGCAGCCTACAAAACACATATCGGCTGTGTTCGAGCGTTTAACGAGGATACGGGAGCGGTTGTCAATCTGCACAATGGGTATCTTGTTGCGATTGTTGCGGATGGAATGGGAGGTCATCAAGCTGGGGATGTTGCAAGCTTGATGGCTGTTGATATTGTCAAGATGGAGCTTGCGGAATTGCCGGACCGGCTTACCCCAGACGATGCGATTGATCGTCTGGACCGTGCTATTCTCTTGGCTAACGATGCGGTCTATAACTATTCCAAAAGTCATGATGACTGCCACGGGATGGGAACGACGGTAGCGGCTTGCATTGTCAGCAAGGAATGGCTGGTCATTGGGCATATAGGCGATAGCCGAATCTATCGAGTCTCTAACAATGAGATTACTCAATTAACCAGCGACCACTCCCTCGTGAATGAGCTCTTGAGAAATGGCCAAATCACAGCAGAAGAAGCAGTCAATCACCCTCAAAAAAATATTTTAATCCGAGCCCTAGGTACAGACCATAATGTAGAGGTAGAACTTAAAGCGATGGAATGGGAAGCCGGAGATCAGCTTCTTTTGTGCTCGGACGGCCTCTCCAATAAAGTATCGGCCCATGATATGGCTTATACGATGCAAAACGCTGCAACAATAGAAGAAGCAGTAGATTGCTTAATTGAAAAAGCGCTGCAAGCGGGTGGTGAGGATAACATTACCGCAATTATTGTGGCCGGTCCGGACAGCCCTCCTTCTAGGGGAAGCGAGGTGGCTGAATGATTGGAAAGCGCCTAGGCGGTCGATATGAAGTGGAGCAACGGATTGGCGGGGGCGGCATGGCCGTCGTTTATAAAGCCCATGATAATTTGCTGAACCGAACCGTAGCACTCAAGATCCTCCGATCCCAATTTGGGCATGATGATGATTTTATCGGTCGATTTCGTCGGGAGGCTCAAGCGGCTGCCTCTTTATCCCATCCTAATGTAGTCAATGTGTATGATGTAGGGGAAGAGGATGATATCCAATACATCGTAATGGAATATGTTGAGGGCCTAACCTTAAAGGAACTGATTACCCAACAAGGAAAATTGCAGCTGGACGAAGCCATCCATATTGCCATACAGATTTGTGACGCGCTTGAGCACGCCCATCATAATCATATTATTCATAGGGATATCAAGCCTCATAACATCCTAATCGGTCCGAGAAGACGCGTGAAGGTAACGGACTTTGGCATTGCCCGAGCAGTGACCTCTGCCACGATCACCCATACCGGTTCGGTGATTGGATCGGTTCACTATTTCTCTCCTGAACAAGCAAGGGGAGGAATTAGCGGGGAAAAATCGGATATCTATTCTTTAGGTGTGGTTATCTATGAGATGGTCACGGGGCAGGTTCCCTTTTCCGGAGATTCGCCAATTAGTGTCGCACTGAAGCATCTCCAGGAAAATATTGTACCACCTCGAGAACTGAATCCAGAACTTCCCCAAAGCGTAGAAAATGTCATTCTTCGAGCTTTGGTAAAAGATCCTTTGCATCGCTACCAATCCGCGAGGGATATGCAGATGGACCTCAAGACCTGCTTAGACCCCAATCGCCTGAATGAACCCCCTTTCGTGGTAGAGCACGACGATGAGGAAGCCACCCGCGTTATTCCTGCGATTACGCCGGAAATGATGAAGCAGATGGAAGGCAGACAAATGGTGGACGAGGATGATGAGGACGGCAGGCATCGTCGCGAGGGTGTCACTGAAGCCAAACCTCGAAAGTGGATCAAGTCGCTAGCCTGGATTAGCTTCCTGTCAGCTTTTTTCGTGATTGCGCTTTATGGATTTAATTTTTTAATAGGAATCTTTTATGTTCCCGAAGTGGTAACTCCACGTGTCGAAAGAATGTACTTAGAGGAAGCGATCAAGGTCCTTCAGGAAAAAGACCTCAATTACGTCATCCAGGAGCGGTTTAACGATGAGGTGCCGAAAGACATGGTGATCCGTCAAACTCCACCTCCCAGTATGAGGGTAAAACAGAAATCGGAAATTACCCTTTTCGTCAGTAAAGGCCAGCAGGAGATTGCGATGCCGGATCTTGTTGGGTTGCCAGAACGACATATTGAGCTGCAGGTGGAGAAGTTTGCGAATGTTAAGATTGAACGCAAACCAAGCAATGATTATGCCAGTGGAATTGTCATGAATCAAGAGCCTGCAGCCGGTGAAATGGTAATTCCTTCCCAAACAATTGTCCTGATTCAGATCAGTACGGGAAAAGAAACTGTGCTTGTACCCGACCTGCAAGGAATGACAGTGGTTCAGGCAGAAGCAGTCCTAGCCAAAGCTGGGCTGAAGAAAGGCAGAGTAAAGCATGAGGCGAGCTACCTTAAAGAAGGAACGATCTTTAGGCAGTATCCATTCCAGGCAGGCAGTCAAGCATCACCCGGTGCAGAAATTGAGCTTGGTGTAAGCAGCGGTTTCCCGCCTGATGCCAAGGTCGTGTCTGAACCCGTCCTCGTCCTGCTTGGTGACCAACCCTCGGCGGATATTATGATCCAAGTATCGGATGCACGCGGAAAAGAGAGGGAATTGGTTCGTAAAACCATCCGGCAATCGGATACGTTTGATGTGGAGGTTGTCCTGTCTCCGTCCCAGGATGCCACCATCACGATTTATAAAGATGGAAGTTTACTGGAAAAACGGAATATCCAATATGTGGATGTTCCTTGACGTACAGGAGGATAGGCATGCCTGAAGGTAGGATAATCAAGGCATTAAGCGGTTTTTATTACGTGCTCGATGGAGATTCCATCTGGCAATGCAGGGCCAGGGGTCTTTTTAAGAAAAAAGGGATCAGCCCTCTCGTCGGCGATTGGGTGACTTACGATCAAGAGAGCAATCAAGAAGGTTATGTCCAAACGATTCAAGATCGTTCTACGGAATTAGTTCGCCCACCGATCGCGAATGTGGACCAAGCGATATTGGTATTCTCTTTAGCTCAGCCTGCTATGAGCCACTTATTGCTGGATAAGTTTTTAGTTCATACCGAATCAGCGGGGATTCGCAGCATCATCTGCTTATCAAAGGCGGATCTATTAGATGACGGGATAGATCAAGTGGAAAAGCTTTATCGAGAGATTGGCTATGATGTGCTTGTGACGAGCAAGGAATCAGAACAAGGTGTTCAAGAGCTTAGAGAAATGCTGCAAGGGCATATTACCGTTCTCGCCGGCCAATCAGGAGTAGGAAAATCCACATTATTGAATGCTTTGTTGCCAGGGGTTAGTCTTCAGACCGGGGAAGTCAGTGAAAGGCTTAGGAGAGGGAAGCATACGACTCGGCATGTGGAACTGATCCCTGTTGAGGGTGGTTTTGTTGCGGATACGCCTGGGTTCAGCCAGCTTGATTTTTTTGAAATTACGCCTGAGGAATTAAGCCACTATTTTATAGAAATGAGGCCCTACATTCCGGAGTGCAAGTTTAGGGGATGCACGCATTTGAGCGAACCTCAATGCGCGGTGAAGGAGGCGCTAGAAGAGGGGAAGATCCCTTCTTCCCGCTACGAAAGCTATAAACAGTTTATTGAAGAGATAAAGGACAAAAAGCGGAGGTACTAATACATGCAAAGACTCATAAAGATTGCCCCTTCTATCCTATCCGCTGATTTTTCCAAATTGGGAGAAGAGATTCGCGAGGTGGAGCAAGGCGGAGCGGACTTTATTCACGTGGATGTAATGGATGGTCATTTTGTACCCAATATCACCATTGGTCCTTTAGTTGTGCAAGCCATACGGCCGCACACCAAGCTTCCACTCGATGTTCATTTGATGATTGAAGCTCCTGAACGTTACATCCCAGAATTCGCTAAACAAGGAGCAGATATCATTACCGTTCATCAAGAAGCCTGCACTCATCTGCATCGAACGATCCATCTCATAAAGGAGCACGGGGCCAAGGCTGGGGTCGTGCTGAACCCAGCCACGCCAATCATGACCATTGAGCCTATTCTAGAAGACCTTGATATGATTTTACTGATGACGGTGAATCCAGGGTTTGGCGGGCAAAAATTCATCTCTAGCGTGTTGCCAAAAATCAGTCAACTAAGGCAGTTGCTTGACGAACGCGGACTCCACAAGGTGGACATCGAAGTTGATGGAGGAGTGACAGCGGAGACGGCCAAATGGGTAGTGGAAGCCGGTGCTAACGTACTGGTCGCAGGCAGCGCCATCTATAACCAGGCAGATCGGAAAGCAGCTATTGAAGCGATAAGAGGATAAAAGAAAAAAGAGTGAGATCTCGGCAGAGAATCTCACTCTTTTTTTAGGCGTTTTGGGGCTCTTTTTGCCAGAAGCCCTCATATACTTCCACTTGCTCTTGCTCACTTAGCATGCGGAAGCCTTGGGTCACGAAGAATTCTTGCAGGGCTGTATCAATGGAATTTGCGTAGATGGGCTTTTGAAGAATATAAGCCTCATATTTTAGGAATTCAAGGCAGCGAGTGGCATCGGGCATCGCTTTTGGGCTGACATGAAGTTCAGTTAAGTCAATATGGCGGTGGTACAGCTGATAATGAAGTTCAAAATGATCATTAATTACCGTAATCAAACCCTCGCGATTAGAAGTAAATTGCCCTTGAATCGTTTTGACGAATTGCTTTATTCGATTCCTTTGAAAGTACTGCGGAAAAATGACCATGTTCGACTTATGAATGGGTGGGGGGGTGAAAAGGCCCGCTTGTCCCATGTTGAACCCTCCTTTTCCTAATCCTTATTGGCCTGAGGTCAGGCTGTATGAAATTCTTAATTTACAATATGAAAAGGGATAAAGAACTAGAACAGGTTTTTCATAGCTTCCAAAAGAATTTAGGAACATTTCTGGCCGGGTCTTGAATATACTTTACTAAATGTTAATTGTTCATCGATCCATGGGGAATCTGAAGGGGGTCAATGGATTCTTTACAGGATGGCTGATGACGGTGAATGAACTTAACTAGGAGGTAAGGAGGGGCAGTCATGAAATTCTATACGATCAAGCTTCCGAAGTTTATAGGCGGTATGGTTAAGGTGGTTCTGGGAGCTTTTAAGAAGAAATAATAACACAAAAAGCTTTCGAAAGGGAGGATAGGCATCTTTTTCCTATTATATGGTATGTACCTCCCGTAAACTAAAAAGAGCACCTAAACAGGTGCTCTTTTAGCATTCTATAAATTAAACACGGGTTACTTTACCGGATTTAAGAGCCTTTGCACTTACATAAACGCGCTTTGGTTTACCATCAACCAAGATGCGCACTTTTTGAACGTTAACGCCCCAAGAACGCTTAGATGCGCGATTGGAGTGGCTTCTTTTATTTCCAGTTCCAGCTTTTTTACCAGTTACAAAACATACGCGTGCCATTTTTTCCACCTCCCTGATACAACACCATCAGTAAAAGAAATACTAAAACATAATAACATATCCCTTTTCTTTACGCAATATAGAATAGAAGAATAGAATGTTGAAAGCCTTTTAAATGCAAAAGGTTTGTAGTAAAATGGATAACAATCCACTCCAATGCAAAGGAGATTTACGCGATGACAGTAGAAATCAACACCTCACTTGGAAGAATAGATGTATCAAATGACGTGATTGCAACAATAGCCGGAGGTGCAGCAGTAGACTGTTATGGTTTAGTTGGCATGGCCTCCAGAAAAGCACTGAAAGACGGCTTCACGGAATTGCTTGGAAAAGAAAATCTTAGCCGCGGTGTAAATGTAAAAGATCAAGAAGGTCAAATCGAAATTGATCTATATATTATTGTAAGCTATGGAGTAAAGATCTCTGAAGTGGCTCATAATGTCCAAAGTAAAGTAAAGTACACCTTGAATCAAACCCTGGGCCTGGATGTTTCTGCGGTTAATGTTTATATCCAAGGTGTGAGAGTGTCCGAAGCGTAGATCAGGAGGTACGGCAATTGACCATGAAGGAACTTACTGCAAAAGATCTAACGAAGATGTATTTCACTGGGGCAGCCACCCTTTCTCTCCATGCGGCTAAAGTGGACGCCCTGAACGTGTTTCCTGTGCCAGACGGAGATACCGGAACCAATATGAATTTAACGATGACCTCTGGAGTGGCGGAACTTCGGAAACAGCCTTCGGATCACGCGGGAAAAGTCGCCCAAAGTCTGTCAAAAGGGCTATTGATGGGCGCAAGAGGGAATTCAGGTGTTATTTTGTCTCAGATCTTTCGAGGCTTCGCCAAAGCCATAGGGGACCAAGAGACGATTACAGCAGCCCAAATGGCTCAAGCTTTAACACAGGGTGTTTCTAAGGCGTATGATGCCGTGATGAAGCCTGTAGAAGGAACGATTCTTACCGTAGCGAAAGATGCGGCTGCCGGAGCAGAGAGAGCAGCAAGAAAGTCTCAGGATGTGATGGTCGTGCTTAAGGCAGCCTTAGATGCAGCGGAGGAGTCATTGGCTCGAACTCCTGACTTGCTGCCTGTTCTTAAGGAAGTAGGGGTTGTGGATTCTGGAGGACAAGGGCTTGTTTATATCTATAGTGGTTTTTACCAAGCCTTAACGGGCGACGGACAAGCATGGGATGAAGCCAAGTCAGCTGATGATGCCCCAGATTTGCACGATTTTTCTCAATCTAAGGCCCAAATTCATATGAAAACCGAAGATATCCATTACGGTTATTGTACCGAATTCCTCGTTAGGCTAGGCGGTCAGCTGCCCTTTCAACAGGGAAGATTTCGCGAAGATATGAGCCGGTTTGGGGATTCTTTGCTTGTGGTGGCAGACGATGATTTAGTCAAAGTACATATCCATAGCGAACAGCCAGGAGAAGTCCTAAGCTTCGGACAGCGATACGGAGAACTCATTGGCATCAAGATTGAGAACATGAGAGAACAGCATTCTCATATTCTGGCTGAGGAAGAAGAGGCTGAACAGCCTGCGGATTCTGCTGCCATGGTACCGAGACCTCGTCACCCGATTGGGGTTGTTGCCGTGGCGATGGGGGATGGAATCTCGGAAATTTTCAAGAGTCTTGGCGTCGATGAAGTAGTGGCTGGCGGCCAATCGATGAACCCGAGCACCGAAGATCTGGTTAACGCAGCGGCTCGTGTACAAGCCGATCATATCCTTTTTCTTCCTAATAACAAGAATGTCATCATGGCTGCTGAACAGGCCTGTCATATGCTCGACACTCCGTCCTCTGTGATCCCAAGCCGTTCGATTCCTCAAGGGATGGCAGCCATGCTCGGGTTTAGGATGGAAGAGTCTGCCGAGGCAAACCAAGAGCAAATGACAAAAGCGCTTAGTCGAGTGAAGACCGGACAAGTTACCTTTGCTGTTCGAGATACCAAGCTCGAACAGATCGAGATCAGGGAGGGGGATTACCTCGGGTTGTCCGATGGCGAAATTGTAGCGACGGGTCCTTCAGCTATGGAGGCTGCGAAGCAGCTCCTAGCGAAGATGCTCGGGGAATCTGATGAGATTGTCACCATTTTGTACGGCGAAGATATGACAGCAGAACAAGCAGAAGCATTGCAGGAACATCTTCAAGAGGCTCATCCAGACCTTGAAGTGGAGTGCTACGCAGGGGGACAACCTCTCTACTCATTTATATTTTCAGTTGAATAGAACTAGACTGGGGGCGCATGATGGCTCAGATTTGCATAGTTACGGACAGTACAGCAGATATTCCTCGAGAGATAGCAGAAGAATGGGGCATTCATATTGTTCCTTTGCGCGTGCATATGGCTGGGGAAACCTATCTTGATGGGATTGACATTACTCCTTCGGAGTTCTTTACAAAATTAAGTCAAGTCCAGCAATTTCCAACGACTTCACAGCCCTCGCCAGCGGATTTTGAACAATTGTACTTGGATCTTGCTCATATGTATGGACGCGATGTACAGATTTTATCCATTCACTTGTCCAGCGCCTTAAGCGGTACCGTGCAATCGGCAACCCTCGCCAGCAAAATGGTCGATCCGCAGCTGGATATAACCGTGATTGATTCCAAAAAAGCAGCTTATTTGCTCGGCATGATGGTAGTCGAAGCGGCGAGAGCGGTTAAGGAAGGAAAGTCTAAGGAAGAATGCATCGCACTCCTTCAGCGTATGATTGAAGGACAGAAGGAATTTTTTGTGGTGGACACCTTGACCTACCTGCAAAAAGGGGGGCGGATTGGAAAAGCCCAAGCGCTTATTGGTACCATCCTTAATGTAAAGCCGATACTCTCCCTTAATGCCAACGGAGAGGTTTTCCCCTTCGATAAGGTACGTGGGAAAAAGAAAGCCGTTGCTCGAATTCTTGAAGAGCTAAAAGAATATGCAGGGGACCAGAAAGTTATGGTTTCGATTCTATATGCTATGAATATCGAAGAAGCAACGGACCTCAAGGACCAAATTGCGCAGTCATTCAACACAAAGGAGATTACACTATCGGAGATTGGGCCTGTCATTGGCGCGCATGTCGGTCCGAATGTATTGGCTGTTTGCATGTATAAGATGTAGTTGGATGGGAAGGAAGGGCAGCATAGGCCTTCCTTCTTCTTGTTTTTTTATTGAAAGGAGAGGAGAATCCGCACATGAAGTATCGTTCGGTCTTTGATATTATCGGACCTATTATGATAGGTCCTTCTAGCTCTCATACCGCGGGCGCAGCAAGAATCGGATTAATCGCTCGAAATTTATTTTCAACGAACCCCAAGACAGCCCATATCGTTTTTCTAGGCTCCTTCGCAAAAACTTATAAGGGGCATGGAACAGATATTGCTATTGTAGGAGGAATTCTCGGCTTTAATACCTTTGATAAGAGGATTGTAGATTCTTTTGATTGGGCGGAGAAGATGGGAGTTCAGGTACAGATTGGTGTATCTGATGTCATCCCGAACCACCCGAATACGGCCCAAATTACGCTTTCAAGCGATCAGGACACGATGAGCATAGAAGGGATATCCATAGGCGGAGGAAAGATGGAAATCACTTCGATTAATGGCTACTCCCTGCGCATCACAGGAGAAAGTCCGACGATTCTCATTTTGCACGAAGATCGATACGGACTGGTGGCGGCCGTTTCCCAAGTGCTTGCTAAGCACCAAGTCAATATAGGGTATATGGAAATGGCGAGAAAGGAAAAAGGATCGGAGTCCCTCATGGTAATAGAAATGGACCAGCCTATTGCAGATGTTGTGCGTGGAGAAATTGAAGCCTTGGCACATATTAAGAAGGTTACAGTATTAAATCCGTTGGATTAATCAGCAGGAGGTGTGAGTGAAATGGCCTTTCGAACCGTAGCAGAATTGGTGGAGCTGTCGGTCACTGAACAAAAGCCGATCTCAGAGATCATGATTGAGACAGAGATTGAGCTTTCCGGCAAGAGCAGAGAGACGGTAATGGAACTAATGACTCGCAATTTAGAGGTGATGGAGGAAGCCGTACATCGTGGGATTAAAGACGTTGAAAAATCACGCAGTGGACTAACGGGTGGGGATGCTGTATTGCTGCAGAACTATCTGCGTCATGCCAAACCGCTATCCGGTGAACTTTTACTTGATGCTGTCAGTAAATCTGTCGCTACGAATGAGGTTAATGCCAAAATGGGAACGATCTGCGCTACACCTACGGCTGGAGCTTGCGGGATCGTTCCGGGAACTTTGTTTGCAGTCAGCGAAAAGCTGCAGGCTACTAGAGAACAAATGGTTCGCTATTTGTT
>JBEQAI010000003.1:25321-35980 GCA_041640415.1 Ammoniphilus sp.
TCACGCTATGAAGATTATACCATCAAGGATCTTTCAGAGGTGGAAGACGGAGATCGGGTGACGATACGAGGTACGTTGTATGGAGAGCCCACGGTTCGTTTTTTTGGAAGAAATAAAAGTCGGATGATGGTCAGGCTTGTCGTAGACCAAGTGGTGGTTACTGCCATTTGGTTTAATCAGCATTTTCTTAAGCCGAAGCTGACACCAGGAAAGGAAATTCAAATTACAGGGAAATGGGAACGGCAACGCCTGCAAATGACGGTGTCTGAAACGAAGGTGACTCCCCAAAATATAAAAGAGCAGGAAACTAACGTTCCTAAAATTGAGCCCGTTTATCCTGTATCGGCCTCCGTCACTGTGAAGCAAATGAGAAAGTATATTGCTCAAGCCTTAAAGCAATATCAAAACGAGATCGCTGAAATTCTACCTCCTGCTATTGTCCAGAGGCATGAGTTTATGGATCGGGGAAAAGCTCTACAAGCCATTCACTTTCCGCGTTCTACGCTGGACGGAAAAATGGCTAGACAGAGGCTAGCTTTTGAAGAATTGTTCTTTTATCAATTAAAAATGCAAGCCTATCAAATGGTCCAGAAACAAAACCAGAAGGGTCTAGCCTTAACGGTACCGCTCGAAGAGGTTCGCCAGTTTGTATGGTCATTACCTTATAAATTAACTCAAGCTCAAAAAAGAGTTCTGAAGGAAATTCTCGATGATCTGCAAAGTGATTATGCGATGAATCGACTACTTCAGGGGGACGTAGGGTCAGGGAAGACCGTTGTGGCCGCTGTTGCGCTGTTTGCCGCAGTGAAGTCAGGCTTCCAAGGGGCCCTCATGGTTCCCACAGAAATTTTGGCAGAGCAGCACATGGCTTCTTTATCTGAACTGCTGTCAGGACATGGAATCCAAGTGGCGCTGTTAACGGGGAGCTTGTCAGCGAGAGCACGCAGGGAAGTGGTCGGGGGACTGCATATAGGTACGATTGACGTTGTCGTGGGAACCCATGCCTTAATCCAAGAAGATGTCTTTTTTTCTCGCTTAGGGCTCGTCATTACCGATGAACAGCATCGATTCGGTGTAGAACAGCGCAAGGTTCTTCGCGAGAAGGGGCTTCATCCTAATGTTCTCTTTATGACGGCGACTCCTATTCCCCGTACATTGGCTATATCAGTGTTTGGAGACATGGATGTTTCTACGATTGATGAACTGCCTGCCGGAAGAAAGCCAATTGAGACCTATTGGGTCAAAGAAGAATTGTTTGAACGTGTACTTGCCTTTGTCGGCAAGGAGCTTAAGGCTGGTCGACAGGCGTATGTGATCTGTCCGCTGATTGAGGAATCGGAAAAGCTGGATGTTCAGAATGCACTGGAAGTTCATGTGATCTTAACGGAGTACTTCAAAGGGGAATTTAGCGTAGGACTGATGCATGGTCGGTTATCGTCTCGAGAAAAAGATGAGGTCATGAAGGCGTTTAGCGAAAATCAGGTACAGGTTTTGGTTTCAACAACGGTAGTCGAGGTAGGCGTTAACGTTCCTAATGCGACGGTGATGGTGGTGTATGATGCGGAAAGATTCGGTCTAGCCCAATTGCATCAGCTCCGCGGCAGAGTAGGCAGGGGATCTGAGCAGTCGTATTGTATTCTCGTGGCGGATCCAAAGACCGAGGTTGGAAAAGAACGCATGCGAATCATGAAGGAAACCAATGATGGGTTTGAAGTGGCGAGGCGTGACCTCCAGCTGAGAGGCCCTGGTGATTTTTTCGGAACGAAGCAAAGCGGACTTCCTGAATTCCGGTTAGCGGATCTTTCCCAAGACTTTGACCAGCTAGAACTAGCGAGACAGGAAGCGGTCGACTTGCTAAGAGAACCTGATTTTTGGCGGAACCCGCAATATCGAGGCCTTCAGGCCTATCTAGAGAACCAAGGAATACTGGAAATGGAAATCCTTGATTAAATGAGAAGATAAGGACAAGCTGGATGAATTTATTAGCTTGTCCTTTTAGTATGCTTACTTTCCAAGAGAATGAATACCATGTCCTGCAGCAGCTTCTGCCGCTTCCATGACCATTTCGGCTAGGGTAGGATGCGCGTGAATCGTGAGAATCAGATCTTCTAAGGTTGCTCCCATTTCTATGGCGAGAGCAGCCTCGGCAATCAGATTGGACGCTTCATAACCCACGATATGGGCCCCTAGGATAATGCCGCTATCTTTTTCTGCAACGATCTTCACCACTCCGTCAGGCTCATTCGCCGTTAAGGCCCTGCCATTCGCCCCATAGGCAAATCGGCCAGTGACCGCCGTGATCCCTTTTTCTTTAGCCAGCGCTTCGCTTAAACCGACCGAAGCCATTTCCGGATCGGAAAAAACGACAGAAGGAATAACCTTGTAATCAATGGCGCTAGGCAATCCCGCAATCGCCTCTGCCGCGACCTTGCCTTCATAGGAGGCCTTATGGGCAAGGGCTGGTCCCGCTACGATGTCCCCGATCGCATACACATTCGGGATGTTGGTCTTGCACTGATCATCAATTTGAATATAGCCTCGTTCATCCATGGCGAGGCCAATTCCTTCAAGTCCAAGCTCGTCCGTGTTCGGTCTCCGGCCAACGGTGACAAGCAAATAATCCCCCGTAACGGTCTTTTGCTCCTCACCCACTTGGAAGGTTACGGTTACTTCCGTATCCGTTTGTTCGGCTTGTTGCGCCGTTGCTTTTGTATGAATCTCAACCTGTTTTTTCTTTAAGGCTTTGTTGACTAACTGGGTCATGGATTTTTCAAAGCCAGGCAGAATTTGATCACTGCCCTCGATGATCGTTACTTTAGAACCCAGCTTGGCGTAGGTCTGACCCAATTCTACGCCGATATAGCCTCCTCCTATGACCACGAGATGCTTCGGGACTTCTTTTAGGCTTAGAGCCTCCGTTGAAGAGAGGATCCGATTTCCGTAAGGGAAGGCTCTTAGCTCAATCGGCCGTGAACCGGTTGCAATAATGCAATGATTAAATTTATATCGATTACTTTCGTATCCGCTCAGTACGCGTACTTGGTCTTTCTCCACAAACAGGGCTTCTCCGGAAACAATCTGAATCTTGTTCCCTTTAAGCAGGCCTTCCACACCTTTAGTCAGCTTATTGACTACACTATCCTTCCAGGCCTGCACTTTCCCATAGTCAATCTGAACGTTTTCGGCTGTGATCCCCATATTGGCGTCTTCCTGCATGGAATCATAGCGTTTAGCGGCGGTGATTAAAGCCTTGGAAGGGATACAGCCGCGATTCAGACAAACCCCGCCCACGTTGTCTTTATCTACAATCACGACACTCTTCCCAAGTTGGGCCGCACGTATGGCGGCGACATATCCGCCCGGGCCCGCACCAATGACCAAGACGTCGACTTCTGTTGTAAACTCCCCTACAACCATGGGCTACACCTCCATTAGCATCAGCTCAGGGTCTTCAAGAACCTGCTTTAAGAAATTGACGAACTGCTGCGCCGTTACTCCGTCGATCAGACGATGGTCAAAGCTTAGGGAGAGGGCCATCATAGGAGCGGCCTGGACAAGTCCGTTTTTCACGACAGGCTTTTCAGAAATTCTTCCCACCCCAAGAATAGCAACTTCAGGGTGATTGATCACAGGTGTGAAGAATTGCCCTCCGGCAGAACCAATGTTCGTGATCGTAAACGTGCCGTTTTTCATGTCTTGAGGAGCAAGCTTTCCATCTCTTGCTTTGGCCGCGAGTCCGCTAATGGCTGTTGAAATGTCCCAGATGCTGCGGCGGTCTGCTTCTGTAATGACGGGCACCATCAGTCCATTGTCCGTATCTGTGGCAATGCCGATGTTATAAAACTTCTTATATAAAATCTCACCCTTAGCATCATCAATGGATGCATTGAGCGCGGGATACGCTTTTAAGGCACCTAGTACCGCCTTTACGATAAAGGGGAGATAGGTGACTTTGATCTGCTTTTTTTCCGCTACCGGTTTGATGCGCTGGCGGAAGGCTACAAGCTTGCTGACGTCGACTTCATCCATAATGGTCACATGGGGGGCCGTAGACTTCGAACGCACCATGGCTTCGGCGATCACCTTGCGTACCCCTTTTAAAGGAACTCGCTCGATTCGGTCATGTGGCTGTTCTGGTGGTGTTGCTGCTACGACTTGAGCAGGTGCTTCTTCCTTCGCAACTGGCTGGGCTTGCTTCTCAGGCTCTACTGCAGCTGTTGCGGCGCCTGTAAAGCCTAAGATATCTTCTCTTGTAATTCGGCCATTGGTGCCTGTTCCCTTGATCAAGGATAGATTAACGCCCTTCTCGCGAGCAAGCTTCCGGATGCTTGGCGTGGCTAAGACCAAGGTTTTATCAACCTCAACAGCTGTAGGTTCAGGTTGAGCTTGCGCCTGTTCGTTTACGACGGGGGTAGGCGGCTGTGCGTGTGCGGTCTCTACAGCGCCATCATTCCCAGCCCCTTCAACCTCAAACGTCACGAGGGCGTCCCCGACGATGGAAACGGTGCCTTCCTTTACCTTGACTTCCTTGACCGTACCATTGACCGGAGAAGGAATTTCTACCACTGCTTTATCGTTTTGAACCTCTAAGATGGTTTGGTCCTCTTGAACCGTATCACCAGGCTTAACATGCCATTTGACAATTTCGCCTTCGTGAATGCCTTCCCCGATATCCGGTAGAGTAAATGTAAAAATACCCAACCCTATTCACCTCGATTCCTAAAAATTCAAGACGTATTCCATGCTTTCGATCACTCGTGCTGGATCAGGCAGCCATTGATCCTCTATGGTAGCGAACGGGAAAATCGTATCCGGAGAGGCTACGCGGATCACAGGGGCTTCCAAGTGCAGAATCGCTCGTTCATTAATTTGAGCAATAATTTCAGCGGCCGCTCCTGAAGTTTTTTGGGCTTCTTGAACGACAATTGCGCGATTGGTTTTCTTGACCGACGTGAGGATGGTATCCATATCCAAAGGACTAATCGTCCGCAAATCAATGACTTCAGCCTTGACCCCACGGGATTTCTCCAGTTCTTCAGCGGCTTTAAGAGAGGTGTGAACCATTGCTCCATAAGTAATGACCGTAATGTCGCTGCCTTCTTTCACGATATTGGCTTTACCGATCGGGATAGTATATTCTCCTTCGGGGACTTCTCCTCTAAAGGAACGATAAAGCTTCATATGTTCGAGAAAGACGACGGGATCATTGTCTCTGATGGCAGAAATCAGCAAGCCTTTTGCATCGTAGGGATTGGAAGGAATAATGACTTTTAATCCAGGGGTTTGCAGCATAAGTCCTTCTAAGCTGTCTGCATGAAGCTCTGGCGTTTTTACGCCCCCGCCAAAGGGAGAGCGAAATACGATGGGGCTATGATATCGGCCGCCGGAACGGTATCTCATGCGTGCGGCTTGGGCGGCTACAGAGTCAAATACCTCAAATACAAAACCGAAAAACTGAATCTCGGCTACCGGGCGAAATCCTTTGATTCCAAGGCCAATGGCTAGTCCGCCAATTCCGGACTCAGCAAGCGGTGTATCGAATACGCGATCTTCGCCGAACTCTTTTTGCAAGCCTTCTGTTGCGCGGAAGACGCCGCCATTTTTTCCTACGTCTTCTCCGAAAACAAGAACCGAAGGATCCCGCTGCAGTTCGACTCTCATCGCATCGGTTATGGCTTGTATCATAGTCATTTGAGCCATTTTATTTTCCCTCCTTTTTCAAAAACTCCGCTTTTTGCTCTTCTAGATGTGGAGGCAAGTGCTCGAACATGCTGTCAATCATATCGGGGATTCTAACCTTTGGCGTCTCATCCGCCTTTTTGATGGCATCGGCAATGTCTTGCTTGGTTTGCTCAATAACTCGGTTTTCTTCTTCTTCCGTCCACAAATTTTTTGACTCCAAGAATCTTCGGAACCGGATCAGCGGATCTTTTTGCTCCCAGTCATTCAACTCTTCGTTCGTGCGGTATCGGGTCGGATCATCACCGGCCATTGTATGCGGACCGTAACGATAGGTTAAGGCTTCGATTAAGGTAGGCCCTTCTCCATTCACTGCCCGCTGTTTGGCTTCCTGTACTGCTTTATATACGGCTAAAATGTCCATTCCATCTACCTGGATACCAGGAATACCGACACCAACAGCTTTATGGGCTAGGGTTTTGGCAGCTGTTTGCTTTTCAACAGGTACGGAAATCGCATAGCGATTATTCTGGATGATAAAAATAGCGGGCAGCTTGTAGGCGCCGGCATAGTTCAGACCTTCATAAAAATCTCCTTGGGAGGTTCCCCCATCCCCAATATATGTAACCGCTACCTGCTTTTCCTTCTTTAGCTTGAAGCCCATGGCCACGCCAGCACATTGGATGATTTGAGCGCCAATAATGATTTGAGGCATGAGGACATTGACTCCTTCCGGAATTTGTCCCCCATGCTGGTGGCCGCGAGAATAAAGGAAGGCTTGGTACAGAGGCAGGCCATGCCACACGATTTGCGGGATATCTCGATAGCTCGGCAGGATAAAATCTTCCTTGTCCAAAGCTGACTGACTGCCTACCATGGTTGCTTCTTGGCCAGCGACAGGGGCGTAGAAGCCTAGTCTTCCTTGCCTATTTAAACTGATGGCGCGTTGGTCCCATACGCGGGTATACACCATTTTCCTCATCAAATCCTTTAGCTGGTCATCCGTAATGGACGGCATACCTTCAGAGGAAACGAGCGACCCATCAGGCTGCAAAACTTGAAGAGGGGCGTTGGTTTCTTCTTTCATTAGAAGCTCAGTATTCATTTTTTCACCTCTTTTATATAGATAGGTCGAATCATGCTTAGGATACAGACTTCGCAGATAAAATATTCAAATCGGGGAGGAATTGGTTAGTCAAAAAAAAAGCGCGAATAAGACTATCGTCTCATTCACGCAATGGGAGAGGACGCACCCGTGTGCTGGATGTAATTATTGGGTTTATCCTTTGAACTACCTCGCTTCAGTTTGATCGGGAAGAGGTCGTCTGGATCATCAGGGGTGATGTGGAAGGAGATTTTTACATGCTTTTTTCTATCAATCAGAATAGGAGCATCTACACGTTCGACGAACATGGAGAGGATGTTCCTTTTTTCTTCTACAGGTACTTTATCCGACTTCAATACAATTTCAGCTTCTTTGACGGCAGCACGTATTTTATCTATAGACAGCTTCTTGTCTTTTTGAGGGGATAGTTCCTTTTGGATCTTCCCTTTTTCTTTTTCCAAGTTTAACCTTTCTTTATCCAGTTCGGAGTAGAAGAGATTGTAATCCTCGTCTTTGATCATCCGTTTTACCTTCATTTTAGTCATTTCCAAAAATTCTTGTTCCAATTCCTTTTCTCGTTTTTCGATTGCTTTCAATCGATCTTTTTTCTGCTCATCTGATTGCGTTTGGGTATAGAATTTTTCTTCGTACTCTTTAAATAGATCGTCATTATCAAAGAAGTGCTCAATCACAGCTTCCCATACAGTTCTTTCCATATTTGACTTGTCGATAAAATATGGATCATGATGACCTTTTCCGTGTCGCAAATAACCACTACAGATGTAATTACCTCGTTGTCCGGTGGCGCCGTTCATTCTCATCCCACATATGGCGCAATACGCCATTCCGCTCAAGAGGTAGCTGCTTGATAGAACTCGCGGGTTCCCTGCTTTAAACGGTCTGTGATTTACTTCATTTATTTTTCTTATAGCAAGACAGTCTTCTAGCGTGATGATGGCTGGGCGTGCATCGGGCGTAATGATCAATTCGTCTTCACTGGAACGTACCCGAGTTTTGCCGCGCTCTTTCCCATAAACTAAATACCCGGCCCAAGCTAGGATATCAGGATATGACATCCATTTGGCGATCATGCCGTCACTCCATTTCTTTCCTGTACGAGTGGGGATCTTTAAATCATGATTAAGATAGTCTACAATCGTTTTCCATCCCCATCCCTTTTTCCGAGCTTCTACCATATGGCGAATTGTCTTAGCTTCTTCTTCTACGATGGATTCCTTCTTCGTTACCGGATCACGTGTGTAACCATACTTCGGAGGGCCTCCTGTGGGCTTTCCTTTCCGTGCAAGGTTTGCGTGAGTTTCTAATGTCCATTCGGCAAGATCCTCAGAATAGAACTCATCCACATCCAAGATAATCGAACGCACAAAGCGTCCCGATGGCTTGCTGACATCGATATCTTGGGTAACCGATATAACTGATACCCCATGAGCTTCAAACGATTTGATGATATCTCTAGCGAGTTTACGACCTAGCCGAGAAAACTTGAAGACGTACAGATACTTGAACGTCCCTTGAGAAGCTAGCTGAAGAAGTTTCATGAGTCCTTCGCGCTTGCTAAAATGGATGCGATACCCGGACTTGTCCAAGTCAGATTCAAAACCTAAAAACTCATGTCCCTTTTCGGTTGCGTATTTATAGAAACTATTTTCTTGTAGTTCGGGGCTTTCTGCTTCGGATTCATCGTCCAATTTGGATACGCGGATGTAGCCCATCGCTTTGTCTTTTAACATTAGATCACCGGCTTTAATCTTGAATTAGCTTTCATTTTTTGCAATCTTTCCTGGCATAATTTTTTGGACACTTTGAAACGCTCGGACATTTCATCAAGAACGTATGGGTCACGTAAATCAAAATATTTAATCATGTGATAAGGAATCGCGGCATATCGAGTGAAATTTCGAGCATCGTATTCTTGAAGTTCTTTAAAAGCCAAAGGGATCATTAACTGCCACCCAGAGTGTCTAAGGATATGACACAATTCATGATAAAAGTGTTCGCGTTGTTTTTCACTGGAAATTCTTTTATCAATTGTTATACTTTTAAATTTACCTTGTTCAAATGACATTGATGGACAATCTTTATAATAAAGAAAAATTCCAAGAAAACGGCATATCGATTGCTCGTCTATATCTTTTGGATCGTAAATTTTAAGATTTCGGTAAAAATTAACAACCCATTGTTCAAGTGCGGTTGGATGGTATGTCATTTTTTTCATTATAAGGCTCCTTTAACCGGAACGTTTGTTCTGTTTTTAGATAAAAAGAAAGGCCCTCAAGAGGGATTATTTCTTTTTGTTTTCCTGTTTTGCCATGTGTTGGAGGAACTTGATATGCGCAAGTGCTTTTTCTTTGTCTTCATCACTAAGTTTTTCCCATTCATGAAAAAACACGCTTGCATCTGTTGTGTTTTCCTTTTCGTTAAGTTCGGTTGATAACGCCCAAACTTTTTTGTCTTCACTCTGTAGGTGTCCGGCTTTTTTCATCAAATCAATAAATGGGTAATCATAGGCTTTAGCAAGGCTTTTTAGTGTTTCTGGGGATGGTTTTATTGGAGCTTTCGTTTTTCTGTTTACACCTAATTCAATATCTCTAATGTAGGTGTGACTAAGACCACTTTTAGCAGCTGCCTCTCTGAGAGTCATTTTACCTCTAAGCTGTTCTAAAAATTGACCTAAGCTTTTACTCACAAATTCCCCCTCCTTCCCGTCAACCCTATATTACATATTGTAAATCTTAACTGACAAATTTTAAATATTTTATTTGTTGTTTTTTCTTGACAATTTGTTGTATCGACTTTACAATAAGAATTGTAAGGTTGATACAACGGAGGGGAGGTTAAGGAATCAATGAAAAATAAAGTTAAATACCTTAGAAGAAGTCAAGAATTTGACTTGACGCAAGAGGAGTTGGCTAAAGCGTTAGGAGTATCCCGCCAGACCATAGTGTCTATCGAAAACGGAACCTCAATACCATCTGGCGATCTAGTTATTAAGATTGCAAACTTTTTTAGAAAAGATCCAAGAGAAATTTTTTTTACTGATTATGTTGTATAGATCTTACAAAGAAAGGTTATCGAAAGGAGCCGATCATGAACGACATCGACGAAGTTCTAAAGAAAATAGAACAAAAGAAACTTACACCAGCGGAAAGAAAAAAGCTAGCGATAGAACGTTACTTTACTACCTTTGCTCCGATTATACGCGAAGAAATATTGTCAAGAGAGGAGGGGGAAGTAGAATGATCAGACCCACTTACCACCAGCTACTATCCATGATTCAATTCATCCGGTCCGTAAACATGACAGACGAAGAAGCTACTCGAGAACTGTACAACTGGCTCTTGAGCGACGAGCTGCAGACCGACGCGAAGGAAGCTGTGCAAGGGAAATTCTTCTGAAAGGGGGTGAAGTCAAATGATCGTTTCTTTTTGTGTAGAGTGCCAGAAAGATCTAAAGGAAGGTTGGGACGTTCCGTTTGATCCGGAAGCCGATGCTCATTTCTGTGATGATGCCTGTGCGGAAAAATATATGATCCAACATCTTGAGGGTTACTTGAAGCACTTGAATCCAAACACCAAGCGGTTAAGGCGCTATAAGAAATACATTCTTCGGAATTGGGAAAAGGAAGAGGTTTACTGGCGAATTGCAGAGTATGCCTTGCTGGAAGTGAGACTTGAAGAGGAAATTAACCTTTGGGCATAGCAAGACCGCTTCTTTTTGGAAGGGGAAGCGGTCGCTGAAAAAATACTAGGTAGTGGTATTGTACCACTAACAGGAGGATTAATACACATGAACTTGATTACAAATAGCTTCATGACGATGGATATGAACTGCCAAATGAAAGCTCATTACCGCTA
>JBEQAI010000004.1:0-33870 GCA_041640415.1 Ammoniphilus sp.
TGTCTGTATACTTTTAGCATAACCCTAAAGGAGGGATTCCCATGATTGAAATTACCGAGAGTGCAGGTAGTAAAATTAAAGAACTTCTAACCAGTCAGGAAAACCCCGCCTTATTCTTGCGTGTTGGCGTTCAAGGCGGCGGCTGCAGCGGATTAACATATGGTATGGGCTTCGATGAAGAACAAAAAGAAACGGATCAAGAATTCGAGTTACACGGCATAAAGGTGGTCGTGGATCAAGATAGCCTAAAGCTGCTCAAAGGCACTCGAATCGATTACAAGGAATCCATGGTTGGCGGCGGGTTCACCATTGATAATCCTAATGCCATTGCCACCTGTGGGTGTGGAACAAGCTTCAAAACGGCTACAGAAGAAGGAACGCCTGAGAAGTGTGAATAATGGTTTGGAAAGGGCATCTCTAAATAGGGATGCTCTTTTTGTATGCTCCAGTTAGACTGAGACCATTAAAAAAAGCCCAACTGGGCTTTTTTTACGAATTACGCGCACCTAGTATAAGATTATATGCTACATACGTAGCCATTACTCCAAAAGATAACACAGCAGCAATGATTCCCTCAATGGAAAAGCTAGTGCCCCAAAGGAGAAGAGCGGGCAAAACCAGCGTCATGATGACCAGAAACGCGATGTATAAGACATTGATGGTTGTGCGTGACATAAAACCGTCCCTCCGTTTTCTCTTTACTTTTAAGTTACCTAAGACGAAGGAATGATATGTAAAGTGATACAAACCAAAAAAAGGATTATGGATCAAGGGCAATGATGACCTGATATTGGCTTGGCGCTGATTTCAGTGAATCATACGGGGGCTATGATGCTCTGATTTTGGCTGGTACTGGAGTTAAGTGAGTCATACGGGGGCTATGATGCTCTGATTTTGGCTGGCGATCGATTTGAGTGAATCAAACGGGGCCTATGATTTACTGAATTTGGCCGGCGATCGATTTGAGTGAGTCATACGGGGGCTATGATGCACTGATTTTGGCCTGGGATGGAGTTGAGTGAGTCATACAGAGGCTATGTTGTGTTGATTTTGGCTGGTGATGGAGTTGAGTGAGTCATACGGGGGCTACAATCAGTTATCAGACCTAAAAATACCCCCTAGATTACCAAGGGGGTATTGTCTTTTTCTATTCTTGCAGCCAGTTTCCGGTAAAAGGGTGGCCTCACGCTTCAACCTATAAATTCATCGAACTACTATGACCGGGCTGAACCTTTGCTTCTGGATCAATATAGGACTTGGCGTTGTTGACGGCTGTTGGAGCTTCGCCGAAGCCTACTGCAATCAACTTGACTTTACCGGGGTAGGTGGCAATGTCACCTGCCGCGTAGATGCCAGGGATGTTGGTTTCCATTTTGGAGTTGACAACAATGCTGCCTTTTTCAAATTCTAAACCCCAATTTTTGATGGGTCCCAGTGAGGAGATGAAACCGAAATTTACGATGACGGCATCTATATCAAGGTTTTTTTCTTCCTGGGTTTTGCTGTTTTGGATCTTCACTTGTCTACAAAGATCATCACCTATAAGGTCGCTTAGTTCATACGGAGTAAGGACATTCACCTTGGAATTCATTAGATTTTCAACACTGTGCTCATGCGCACGGAACTTATCACGACGATGGATTAAGTGGACTTCCTTCGCAATCGGCTCAAGCATTAAGGCCCAGTCAACCGCAGAATCTCCGCCGCCAAACACAGCAACGCGTTGACCTGCAAACATATTTAGATCCGTAACGAAGTAGTGAAGATTTTTTCCTTCAAATTGGGTAGCCTTAGGGTGGTCTAAGCGACGCGGCTCAAAGGCTCCGACCCCTGCGGTGATAATGATGGCTCTGGAGAAGTGAACTCCTTTATCGGTGGTAATCTCGAATTTGTTTTCTTGCTTTTCTACATTTTGTACGCGTTCCTCTAGGGAGAGTGTGGGTTCAAAATGCATCGCCTGCTCTTTAAGGGCATCAACTAACTCTTGTGCTAGAACTTTAGGAAATCCGGCCACGTCATAAATGTACTTTTCGGGATAGAGAGCTGAGAGCTGTCCACCTAGTTGAGGCATGCTTTCAATAATTTTTACAGTGCATTGCCGCATGCCGCCGTAGAAAGCTGTAAATAAGCCAGCGGGTCCCCCACCGACGATAGTAATGTCATAGACTTTCTCATCACGATAAAGACTCATTGTTCAGGCACCTCCACAGATTGGATATCTCCTAAAGATCAAAGGTTCTTATGTTTCTAGCCAGAGTACTATCCTAATGAGGATTATCTACTAAATTTTTACTTCTTCTCATTATACCGAGGACTGTCTTTTTAGGAAAGATTAAATTCTAAGAAAATAGCGAAAACCGAATTATTTTATATTGACACAGTGGCATTATTAACCTTAAAATTTTGTATAGAAATTCACGTGCTTTGTGCAAAATTTCACTTGTCAAATTTACCATTTCATCTTACAATAGAAATGTGAACGATTTGTGAAAAACTTCTCAAACAAGATCTGCTAACAGGCTGAGGAAAAAACTTACGGGGGTCAGCCTTTCTCAGCAGGAGAAAATAAGTGAAAAAAGGTACAAAGTCATTTTAAAAAAATAAAAATTGGATGTGATGGGATGAGTACAAAAATCGTGATTTTAGGTGCCGGATACGGCGGAATTATGACAGCGGTCAAATTGCAAAAACTGTTAAATTACAATGAAGCGCAAGTAACTTTGGTTAACAAACACAACTATCATTATTTAACAACGTGGCTCCATGAACCAGCCGCGGGAACTCTCCATCATGACAACTGCCGCATTGATATTGATACGGTTATTGATAAAAATAAAATCAACTTCGTAAAGGGTACCGTTGAAAGCATTCAACCTGATCAGCGTACGGTTTCCTTAGCGGATGGAACTACGCTTGACTATGATTATCTGGTCATAGGACTTGGAAGTGAGCC
The DNA here is from genome assembly GCA_041640415.1 of Ammoniphilus sp. Classification (GTDB taxonomy): domain Bacteria; phylum Bacillota; class Bacilli; order Aneurinibacillales; family RAOX-1; genus YIM-78166. The sequence goes on from JBEQAI010000004.1 coordinate 2,954, forward strand.
TGAAACATTTGGAATTCAAGGGCTCAAGGAACATGCCTTCAGTATTCGCAGCATTAACAGTGTGCGTATGATTAAAGAACATATTGAGTATATGTTCTCCAGATTCCGCAATGAGCCGAGCCGTACGGATTTCCTGACTTTCATCGTTGGGGGAGCAGGATTTACTGGGATCGAGTTTGTCGGAGAGTTAGCTGACCGCATCCCTGAACTGTGCAAAGAGTTTGATGTGGATCCAAGCCTAGTACGCATTTATAATATTGAAGCGGCACCGACTGCTCTTCCTGGATTTGATCCGGAGCTTGTTGACTACGCAATGAATATTCTTCGCGACAAAGGTGTTACGTTCAAGATCAATACCCCAATCAAAGAATGTAATCCAGACGGTGTTATCTTAGCGGACGGAGAAGAGATTAAAGCTGGAACGATTGTTTGGACTGGTGGTGTTCGCGGGAACTCCATTATTGAAAAGTCCGGCTTTGAAGTTATGCGCGGCCGCGTGAAGGTAGACGAATTCTTGCGGGCTCCAGGACATGACAATGTATTTGTCGTAGGAGACGGAGCATTAATCTTTAACGAAGAAAATGGTCGTCCATACCCTCCAACCGCACAGATTGCGATGCAGCAAGGTGACAACCTAGCCGCTAACCTCGTTTCGATTGTTCGTGGAAGTGGACAGATGAAGAAATTTGTTCCTGAAATTAAAGGAACCGTTGCTTCTCTTGGTAAAGGGGAAGCGATCGGGATTGTCGGAAACAAGAAAATCTACGGTAATACCGCAGCACTGATGAAGAAGGTCATCGATCATCGCTACCTCTATCTATTAGGTGGAGTAGGCCTAGTTCTTAAGAAGTCAAAGTTTTAGGTGAATCTCTATGCGCCATGCCAGCATTCAAGTTCGTTCCAAGCTAACTAAAGAGGAATTAGAACGATATGAGAATTTGTTTGAAGTAGGGAAGTTCCTCGAGAGCCAAAATCGATATGATCTGGCTTATACCGTTCAGCGGGAGGTAGACGCGTTAATTCAGCCGGCTATCGAGCGTTTAAAGGAAGGCAGCAAGGAGCGAGATCGCTTAACCGAGGAATTTATCAATCAAAGTGAAGAAAAATAAGCAAGGCGGGCTGTTCCTTACTAAAGGAACGGCCCTTTTTTTAACTAGGAAGAAGCTTTTCTTAACCATTTCATGGTTTAACCGTATAAAGAGCTGAAGATTTTATCATATTATAGAAAAGAATAAGTGGTTGCGCTTTCATTAAACGAGAGCAACCAATTCGGAGATTGCTTTATCTGAATTATTTGTTAAAATAGTCTGAAAACGTAGTGGATAGGGAGGCGCAATGCATGGAACAACAACATTGTTCATATTGTGTTGGGAGAGGGTATTTCCAACTCATTACGGGTGGTTCTGAGACTTGTCCGTCTTGTGAGGGTACAGGGAGCGAGAAGGAAGAAGTTCGCGAAGAGGTTACAACATAAGATCAGAAGAGAAAAGGAGTGCGAAATGCACTCCTTTTGTATGAATATTTTTAGGGTTTCATTGACCAAGCTTTAAGAATTCAGTAAACTGAGGAATGAAGGTTTAAGGAGGTGTGAGAGATGAATATTGCCCAACTGATTATATCCATCCCCCTATTTCTCGTACTGGCTTTTGGAATAGGATTTATATTAAATATGCTCATTAAAACCACGTGGCTTCCTTTAGTCATGTACGCTCTTTTACTTGTTTATTTGATCTTAAGCATGGGTAGTCTTCTTGTTGTTGACTATATCATTCTTGCTTCCGGGCTGGCCGGAGCCGTGTTAAGTGGTGTGACGATTCGCATGTTGAGGGCGAAAGGATATCGGATGTTCTAGATGAAGCAAGGTCACATTTTGTGGCCTTGTTTTTTATTTGCCTTCTTTTTCGTATATTTCCCTTCCATTCTGGGGACGATGTGAATACGGAGAGGAAATAGAGAAGAAGGTGAATAAAAAAATATGAAACTTGTCCATACAACCTATGTCATTACGACAGTTATCTTTTTGTTCGTTGCTGTGTTTTTATTATCCGAACAGTCTGTTCCACTTGAAGAGCCTTTAGCGATGGAGAAGCAAGTGCAGCTTAAGCCCGAAGAGGTCGAACAGCCGTCTAAGACTAGTGCTGGAGATTTCTTGGGGCATCTTGAGAAAGTAAACGTAGTGGCCACGGGTTATTATGCTGGTGTGGAATCGACGGGAAAGGATTCGAGCCACCCACAATATGGGATTACATACTCTGGAGCGAGAGTCGTGCGGGGTGAATACTCGACTATAGCCGCTGACTTGAACGTGTTCCCGTTAGGAACGATTCTTTATATCCCGGGATACGGATATGGAGTGGTTGCCGATATCGGTTCGGCGATCAAAGGAAATATCATTGACTTGTATTTCAATACCAAAGAAGATGTCTTTAGCCAATGGGGAAAGAAATCGGTTGATGTGTATGTAGTCAAACGCGGGGATGGATTTGTGAATGATGCTATGATACAAGAACTTAATTCAAAGCAAGTCGTGCAGGTAAATACGCAAGTGAATTAACGATAATCAAAAAGGCTGATCTCTGGAAGTCTGTTTCTCGACCTCTAGAGATAGCCTTTTTATTTTATGGTATTTCTAAAAGGTACCCAAGTCCAAGTGCGATAACGACCCCCAATGATCCACCGATAAGCACCTCGATCGGCTGATGGCCAAGAAGCTCTTTTAACTTTTCTCGCTTTTGTTGCTCAGCACCTGTTCTAAACAACTTGAGTTCTTCTTTTATTAAATGGAAGTCATCCAGCAAAATATTAAGCAGCGCAGCATGCTGACCGGCGTGGCGACGGACTCCCGCTGCGTCAAACATGACAATAACGGCAAAAATAACAGCAATAGCAAAATACGTAGAGCCAAAGCCTTCCGTAATTCCTACGGCAGTGGCTAAGCTGGTGACGGCTGCAGAATGGGAGCTCGGCATGCCTCCGGTACTGAACAAGAGCCCCCACTTCCAGGTGCGGCTCGTAAAAAAATGAAGAGGAATCTTTATCGCTTGAGCTAGCGTTATCCCGGCTAATGAAGCCCATAGCGGATAGTTTTGCAATAATGACATGAAGTTCTTCCTTTCTTTTTCCGTTCCCTATTTATCTATGTTAATACAACTGGCAAGTGAAATAAAGAGCATTATCAATAAGATTCTCTCATTTTAACCATTGTTGAACAAGCTTATGAACAATTGGTAAGATAGGAGAGTAATGGATGAACTTTGGAGGTGCGTAAGGATGGAAGTTGGGATTTTAACTAATATATGGAAAGAAATATCTTCTGACTGTTTAGTTGTAGGGATTAAGGAAGGGTTAAAGCAGCCTAAAGGGTCGCTACAATCCCTTGACAGCCTGCTGGACGGACAACTCGCTTCGTTATTGGCTGAGGGCGAGATCACGGGGAAAAGTAAGGATACCCTTTTGCTGCATACGTTCGGGAAAATAAGCAGCAAACGCATATTATTTATCGGGATGGGTCAATCGGTAACGTTTGAATCCATGCGTGAAATAGCGGCGCGTGCGGTACGAACAGCGGCTAAAAGTAAGGTATCCGATCTGGCCTTTGCACTAGACAGCTTTATGACTGAAGAGGTGACTGAACAGGATGCGGCGCAAGCCCTAGTAGAAGGCTCCTTGCTTGGAGGCTACCGGTTTAAGGGGTATGCCTTAGAGGATAGAAATGAACATCGCTTAACCAGCTTATCTATCGTTTGTCAGGAAGCTCTAGCAACGGAGGCGGAAGCTGGCTGTAAGCTGGGGGAAGCCTTGGCGAAGGGAACCAATTTAGCAAGGGAGCTCGTGAATATTCCGGGAAATCTTCTCACACCCACAGGTATCGCAAACGCGGCAGTAGAAGTGGCCCAACGCTATGGGATGGAATACGAAGTCCTAGAGCGAGAAGATATGCTTCGGTTGGGCATGGGGGCATTGCTTGGGGTAGCCCAAGGAAGTGCAGAGCCCCCAAAGCTTGTCGCCATTCGATATAGGGGCCGTCCTATTTGGGAGGATGTGCTTGGCTTTGTAGGTAAGGGAATTAGCTTTGATACCGGCGGTATCTCTTTGAAACCTCGCGAGGGCATGGAGGAGATGATCGGAGACATGGGAGGAGCAGCGGCTGTCATTGGAGCCTTAGAGGTGATTGGTCAGTTGAAGCCGGAGGTCAATGTTCTTGCTGTTATTCCTTGTGCGGAGAATATGCCTTCAGGAACCGCGCTTAAGCCAGGAGATGTCATCACCACAATGAGTGGAAAAACAGTGGAAATTCTCAATACGGATGCTGAGGGGCGCTTGATTCTAGCGGATGGGGTGTCCTATGCTAAGCGTCTGGGAGCTAATTATCTTGTAGACGTGGCTACCCTTACCGGTGCCGTTCTTGTGGCTTTAGGAACTTGTACAACAGGCGTGGTCACAAATAATGAGGCATTCGTGGAAGAGGTGATGGAAGCTGCCGCTGAAGCGGGCGAAGCGGTTTGGAGACTGCCAGCCTTTGACCCTTACAAAGAACAGATTAAAAGTAAGGTTGCCGATCTAAAAAATACTGGGGGCCGATACGCAGGAAGCATTACGGCCGGATTGTTCATTGGCGCCTTTGCCGAAGAAACGCCTTGGGTTCATCTCGATATCGCGGGAACCTCCTGGGCAGAGAAAGATACGGACATGTCACCCCCAGGGGGAACAGGGTCTATGGTCCGAACGTTAGCCCTTTTGGCTATGGGAAGAGCGTAAAAGCGAATAAAATCTAAAAATGTAAAAATAAAGTTCGTGATTTTTATAATTATGGGCTTTATTTTTTTGTTTTCTTTCGGTATAATTTGATCCATAAACGAATAGCAACTCGTATAGTCGCAGGAATATGGCCTGCAAGTCTCTACCAATCTACCGTAAATGGATTGACTACGAGTGAAACGTATCGGTGGGGCATGCCCGAATGATCGTCTTTCACGCGTAGTGTAGAAGACGATCATTCGGTTTTTTGTTTTTTTAGAGAGAAACTTAGCTTCTGGGGGGAAAACAAGTCGTGGATTTGCTAAAAGAGAAAATCAGAACGGAAGGATTGGCCTTATCTGAAGAGGTACTTAAGGTAGACTCTTTTTTAAATCACCAGATTGATCCGTTATTGATGACTGAGATGGGTAAGGCGTTTGCCGCCTACTTTAACAAAGGGAAAAAAATTACGAAGGTCCTTACCATTGAATCCTCCGGGATCGCTGTAGGACTAACAACCGCATTGGAATTAGGGGTTCCCCTTGTATTTGCTCGTAAGAAAAAGTCCCTTACGATGTCCAGTGATTTGTTTGTATCTAAAGTTTATTCGTTTACGAAACAAGAGGAAAATGAGATTACCGTTTCTAAACGTTTCATATCACCTGATGATCACATATTATTAATAGACGACTTTTTGGCGCACGGCGAGGCTGCTCTCGGCTTGGCTTCTATTGTGGAGCAGGCTGGAGCTACCGTAGCGGGGATCGGGATTGTGATTGAAAAGTCTTTCCAAGCAGGGAATGAAAAGCTCACGAAGGCAGGTTATGATGTATATTCATTGGCTAGAATCAAGAGCTTGCAGCAAGGTAAAGTCGAATTTTTAGAGGAGCAATTGGTATATGAATAATAAATCATTCTCATACCCATGGTACAAAAAAGAAGATACCGATGCCTTTTTTGCCCTGTTTCAAAACAACTTAGCTAACTTTGTAGTCATTGCCGTAACGATGTTGGGGATGGGTTTTCCAGCAAGCATCGTTTTTGGTAAGGTGATTCCAGGAGCAGCGGTTGCCGTTTTAGTTGGGAACTTGTATTATGCCCATTTAGCGAACCGATTGGCTCACCGAGAACAACGTACGGATGTAACAGCATTGTCTTATGGAATTAGTACACCGGTTATGTTTATCTTCCTGTTTGGCGTTTTGCTCCCGGCCAAGACTTTAACTGGGGATCCGGAAATGGCTTGGAAGATTGCGTTAGCGGCATGTTTCTTAAGTGGATTAATCGAAGCCTTGGTAAGCTTCAGTGGAAATTGGATTCGAGATCATCTTCCGCGCGCTGCGATGCTAGGGGCTCTTGCGGGAGTTGCGATCACGTTTATCGCAGGGGAAATGCTGTTTAAAACGTTTGAACTGCCAGTGGTCGGATTACTTGTATTAGCGATTATTATTTTAGGTATTGTAGGCAAGATTGCCATGCCGTTTCGTATTCCGGCTTCTTTATTTGCGATTGTAATCGGGACTACGTTAGCGTATGTATTGGGACAAGCCAGCCCGGATAAAGTGACCGAAGGATTATCGCACATCGGATTTTACCCTATTCTACCTACGCTTGCCTTCTTTGATGGATTTACCTATTTGTTTGGTGCCATGATTGGTCTGTTTGCTGTTCTATTGCCTATTACCATCTATAATGCCATTGAGACGATGAACAATGTAGAAGCGGTGGCTGCTACAGGAGATCGTTATGATGTGAAGGAATGCCAAGCTGTTGATGGAGTGGGAACGATGCTTGGAGCGGTATTTGGCGGTCCTTTCCCGACAACCGTCTATATTGCTTCCATTGGATCTAAATGGATGGGTGCCGGACGGGGCTATAGTATCTTAAATGGAATTGTCTACCTGCTTGCCGCGATGTTTGGCTTGGTGGCAGCTATGTCCGCCATTATTCCAGTTGCTGTCGTAGCACCGATCCTTGTATTTGTGGGTGTTTCGATGGTATCTACAGCTTTCCAGTCCAACGAGACCAAGTACTTCCCGGCTGTTGCCATTGCGATGCTGCCATACGTTTCTAACTACCTGATGACTCGTTTCAATGGAAAAGCGGGAGAGGTAGTGGAAGGCATCTCTACGGGTATTGTACCGTTAGGACAAGGAGCCATGTTTACCGGTATTATTTTAGGAGCGATCACCGTATTTATTATTGACCGTAACTTTAAGAATGCAGCCGTGTTTTCTCTCGTAGGGGCAGCTCTTTCTTACATTGGTCTTATGCACGCGCCATCTCTTGCCATCGGTGCGGCCAGTGATTTTGCGCTAGGTTATGTGATCATGGCCCTATTCTTTGTCTTTTATATGTTTGCATACAAGAAAGAAGCTTCTCATGATCTCACGAATCAAGAGCAAATGAAAAAAGTTTCATAAAGAGAACGGAAGCTGTCGAGAGGCCCTCGGCAGCTTTTTTTTGCGCTGTAAGTGGTTGCGCGCAACCCAGGTTTTCTACGCGTAAGCGCGGAATAATTGCGCGCAATCCAGGTTTTCTACGCGGAAACGCGGAATAATTACGCGCAACCCACGTTTTCTACGCGGAAACGCGGAAAAATTGCGTGCAACCCAGGTTTTCTACGCGTAAGCGCGGAAAAATTGCGCGCAACCCAAGTTTTCAACGCGCAAACAGCGAAGACAGGAAGGATTTTCCGCTTCGAAATGGAACAATATAGAATGTGGAAGATCAAATTTGAACTGGAGGAAAGAACATGTCATTTCAAAATCCAAGCAATGAAGAGCGAAAAAATATGCTAGTCGAAGCCAAAACGATCGCAGTCGTGGGGTTATCCGATAAGCCGGATCGTACCAGCTACATGGTGAGCAAGGCGATGCAGGATAAGGGGTATAAGATTATTCCGGTCAATCCAGCGGTAAAGGAAGTATTAGGGGAAAAAGCTGTCGCGTCGTTAGCTGAAATCCAAGAACCGGTTGACATTATCAACGTATTCCGAAGAAGCGAAGATATCATGCCAGTCGCTGAAGATGCCGTGAAATATGGAAAAGCCAAGGTATTCTGGCTGCAGCAAGGGATTATTAACGAGGAAGCAGCTGCGTATTGTGAGCAGCATGGAATGAAGGTCGTGATGGATCAATGCATTAAGGTGGATCACGCGATTCTTGTACGTTAACTCTCTTTCCCAAAAGGTTTCCAATTGCTTTACCCTATAAAATATGTAATAATCATAAGTACCTACTGCTTGCATACAGGTCACTGAAGGAAAGGCTCTCTGGAAAAATATGCTGAATGTTCCAAATCACCTAGTTGCTTCGCCGTACGAACAAAAAGTACGTTTATAAGGAGGAACTAGAATGACACATGGCCGCATCTCGAACGTAGCTAAGCATACGGCTGTTCCGCGCGATGTGCATCACTCTGATGCTGCTCACGGGGAAGTGGTTAGCTACCAATTGAGCCAGGAAGAACTGGGCAAATACAGAGCAATGCCAATGGAAACTGAAAGATGGTCTGTATTTAAGATTCCCATGAGAGGGAAAAAAGCATAGATAGACTCAAATCAACCATGCCTACCCGGCGAATGACGGGTAGGCTTATTTTTTTTCGTGGCAATCTATTCGTCGGACTATTATACTTATAATGATTACTTAAAGATAAAAGATCGGTCATAAGGAGAGAGGACCGCATGACCTCACCACATTACAACGAACTTATATTTGAAACCGAACTGAAGGTCTTGGAACGCGGAAAGGCCCATATGGAAAACCAAAACTTCATAGATCATGAGCTCAGGTCGCAGTATGAGGAATTGCTGATTCACTATGAAAAATTGTTGAAATTATCTCGCAAGGTGTTCAAAATCAGCGATGCCCAAGGTCGAGCACTGAAAAAAAGAGAAGCAGAGATTAAAAGTCTGCTGGATAACTCTAGCCAAGGATTCCTGACTTTTGGCGAAAACCTATTGGTGCATAAAGAATATAGTGAAGAATGCATTCGCATATTTGGCCAGAGGATTGAGAATAAGCGGATTACCGACCTTCTTTGCCATGACCAGCTAGAGTTGCGAGACAAGATGACGGAGCTACTGAAGTGTATGTTTCGGCAGCGATCGGAGGGTCAGCATCAAGCATTAAATGAACTGCCGCAGATCCTTTTTATTCATAATAAATCCATTAGTATGGAGTACAAATGGATGGACAATGGTGAAGAAATGGATACGATGATGATTATTCTGACCGATGTCACCGACCGCCTCCAATCCAAAGCCAAGCTGGAATATTTGAGCTTTCATGACAGTTTGACTTCGCTCTATAACCGGGCCTACGTAGAAAAAGTGCTCCCGCAGCTTATGGCGCCAAGCTTTCTGCCGTTAAGTCTAGTGGTTGTCGATATGAATGGATTGAAGCTTACGAACGATGTATTTGGTCACCAGAAAGGAGATCAGCTGATTGTTCACGTTGCCCAGCTCCTGGGCAGCAGCTGTCGCAGCTCTGATATAATCTCGCGTTGGGGAGGAGATGAGTTTCTGCTTCTTCTTCCGAATACGAGTGAGGCTGAAGCCCAAGCTCTCATGGACCAAATTAAGAAAAATGGAAAAAAGGTCCATACGGATTCGGTAGAGATCAGTGTTTCCTTAGGGGCGGCGACGAAAAAACAAGAGAAAATGACGTTTGAAGAGCTGCTGCAAATAGCTGAAGCCCGCATGTACAAGAATAAACTCAAAGAAAGCCTAGACTTTCGTCAACGCATCATTCACAATCTCAGGCATCTGCTGGACCAACAATGCTATATTGCGGATGGACATGCCCAAAGAGTCCTGGACATGTGTTTACGATTTGCTGGCTTAAAAGGGATGGAACCCCATTCGATTGAGTTGAGTCAGATTGGTTTATTGGCCAGACTTCATGACATCGGAAAAATTTCCATACCCAAAGAGATCCTAGGTAAAGAGGGACCTCTCACGGAAGAGGAATGGGAGATCATGAAAAGTCATAGTGAGGTAGGCTATCGAATGGCCCAGTCCATCGGCGAACCGGGTGTAGCTAAATCGATTTTAGCCCTCCATGAAAGATGGGATGGAACCGGTTACCCTTATGGGCTAGCGCAGGATCAAATCCCCCTAAGCGCTCGTTTAGTTGCGATCGTGAATGCGTATGATGTAATGACCCATGATCAAGTGTACAAGAAGAAAAGAAGCCAGGGCCAAGCTTTAAGCGAAATCGAAAGGCTAGCAGGCACGCAATTTGACCCAGAGCTCGTTCGGGTTTTTATAGAACGGCGCCAAGAGATTATATGCGAGAAGTCGTCCTAAGGGACGGCTTCTTTTAGTTTCACTAAACTGTAACAAAGATTTGTGATAACGATCACTACATCATCCAAGGCCCCGAGATAGAATAAGGGCAAAAGCATCAGGAAAGGTGGGAACTCACTATGTTTCCTGCAGACTATAATGAAAATCCTTTTATTGTCATTTGGGAATTAACTCGCGCCTGTCAGCTCCATTGTTTGCATTGCCGAGCTGAAGCTCAATATACACGAGATCCAAGAGAGTTGACCTTTCAGGAAGGGCAAAAGCTGATTAATGAGATCCGGCAAATGGGCAATCCGATGCTGGTTTTCTCAGGCGGAGATCCTTTGATGAGAGAGGATGTCTACGACTTGGCTGATTATGCGATTAAACAAGGGATCCGGGTATCCATGACGCCGAGCGCTACCCCTAATGTTACGAAAGAAGCCATTCGCAGGGCCAAAGAAGTCGGCCTCTCCCGCTGGGCGTTTAGCCTGGATGGACCGAACGAAGAAATTCATGATCGATTCCGGGGGACCTCCGGTTCGTTTCAATTAACCATGCAAGCTATTGACTATTTAAATGAACTGGAGATTCCCATACAAATCAATACCACGGTTTCCCGCTACAACCTAGAGCACTTAGACGAAATGGCCGCGTTAGTGGACCGGTTGAATTGTGTACTCTGGAGCGTATTTTTCCTTGTGCCTACGGGACGAGGAAAAGACAGTGATATGATTTCTCCCGTAGAGCATGAGCGTGTTTTTCTCTGGTTATATGAGCTCAGCAAGAGAGCGAAGTTTGACATCAAGACCACAGCAGCCCAGCACTACCGCCGCGTGGTTATTCAACAAAAGATGCGGGAGAAAACCAAGGCCCCTGATGGGATCCGCTATGAAGATGCTCTCATGAAGGGGCTGACCGGTCAAATTGATGGGCTTGGCCGAGCGCCTAAAGGGGTCAATGATGGAAACGGCTTTGTCTTTATCTCGCATATTGGGGATGTGTATCCTAGTGGCTTGCTCCCCATTGTAACGGGGAATGTCCGAGACAAGGGACTGGCGAGCATCTACCGAGAGTCTCCTGTCTTTCAAGCATTAAGAAATCCAGATCAATTCAAAGGAAAGTGCGGTGTATGCGAGTTTCGACACGTGTGCGGAGGATCGCGTTCAAGGGCTTTTGCAATGACTGGCGACTATTTGGAAAGCGAACCGTTTTGTGTTTATATCCCAAAGGCAATGCGACAGTAGATAAAAGGGAGGTGTTCTTATGAAACTGCTGATGCCGAAACAGCATGGGGCATGGGCGATGCTCATCCTTCCATTTGCCTTAGGAGTAACGGCTGGAAACCCGACATGGCTGCATATTCCTTTATTTATCGGCTGGTTGCTCTTGTATCTTGCTTCTTATCCGTTATTGTTGGCTGTCAAAGGAAAGAATATAGGGTATTATGTGAAGTGGGCAACGATTTATATGGGGCTGGCGCTTGTCGCCTTAGCAATCCCGATCCTTCAGGTGAAAGAATTGATAGGGTTTGGTTTGGCCATGGTGCCTTTTCTCTTAATTAATTCATACTATTCCAAAACGAATCAAGACCGTGCGCTGTTCAATGACCTCTGTGCCATTGCAGCTTTTGGAATTGGAGGGGTAGCTAGCTATTATGCTGGAACAGGCCAGTTGGATGCTACCGCATTCTGGGTATGGGGATTATCGGTGCTGTTCTTTGTAGGGAGTACCTTTTATGTAAAAACGATGATTCGAGAAAAGCAAAATGCGGTGTATCAATGGCTTTCTTGGGGGTACCATATTGTCTTAGTCGCCGGTTGCTGGTTAGTGGGTTTGCCCCTTCTAGCTCTGGCCTATGCGCCAAGCGCCGTGCGAGCCATTGGACTTTATGGGCGCAAAATGTCTGTCATGAAAGTAGGGGTTTTAGAGATTGTGAATTCTGTCTATTTTCTATTGATAGTCGTATTCTTCTTTTAGGAAGGCCTAGGTGGTGTAAGGGGGAAGATCAATGATAGAAAGAAGAGTGGCCATAACGGTGGGAGAAGCGGTCCAAAAAGTGATGGCAGAAACCAAGGATGGAGAAGGTGAGCGGGTTCCCATTACTTTCTGCGACGGGCGGTTTCTGGGATTGGACCTGATCGCGGAACAGCCGATCCCTGCCTTTGATCGTTCAGGCTTCGATGGATATGCCATTCGATCGGAAGACTTGTATAGCGCAAGTATGGAAAACCCGATTGATCTCGAGGTAGTAGAAGGAATCGGTGCAGGAGCAGTTCCAAGCAAGCCTGTTCATGCCAACCAAGCGGTTCGGCTGATGACGGGTGCCCAGATGCCGCTTGGGGCAGATGCTGTGATCATGCTGGAGCTGACCGAAGAGCTGGTTTCTGATGGAGTGAAAAAAGTAAGAATTAAACGTCCTGTAAAATCCGGTGACAACGTCATATTTAGAGGGCAGGATGCAAAAGAAGGAACCGTCCTGGTGGAAAAAGGAACGTTGATTAATCCAGGGGTTAAAGCCTTGCTGGCAACGTTCGGCCACAGCGAGGTTATGGTATCGAAGAAGCCGGTGATCGGGTTGTTTGTGACCGGAAACGAGCTTTTAGATATCGATGAACCTCTGGTGCCAGGCAAGATTCGAAACAGCAATTCGTATATGATTAGTTCCCAGATTTTGCGCTCGGGTGGGGAGCCCCGATATTTAGGCAAACTTCCTGACCATTTTGATACCTGCTATGAAAGCATACGCACAGCTCTTCAAGAAGTGGATTTGTTGATTACGACAGGCGGAGTTTCCGTTGGGGACTACGATTATATGCCTGCCATCTACGAGAAGCTCGGAGCTACCGTCTTATTCAATAAAATTGGGATGAGGCCGGGAAGTGTAACAACGGTAGCTACTTGGAGAGGAAAATTATTATTTGGTCTCTCGGGTAATCCTTCTGCTTGTTATGTAGGGTTTGAATTGCTCGTTCGCCCGGTGGTCCGAAAACTGCTAGGCTGTCCGAATCTGCACTTAAAGAAGATCCGTGCCATCTTAGATACTGATTTCCCTAAGGCGAATCCTTTTATCCGTTTCGTAAGGAGTAAGCTGAGCTATCGGGAAGCGAAGGTTTTCGTTTCTCCTAGTGGCCTGGATAAGTCGAATGTGGTCACCTCGCTTGCGCAATCTGACTCACTGATGATCCTTCCAGGAGGGTCGAGAGGGTATGAGGCGGGCATGGAAGTAGAGGTGTTATTGCTGGACGATCAAGAGGGCAGTTGCTGGCCGTGGGTGTAAAGTAAAAAGAGCTGCAGAATGGACTGATCTGCAGCTCTATTCTATATTGCACATAATAATGGGACATTCTTCACAATTAATTTCTTGTCTTAGAAAGTCAATGTCATGAATATGAATCTTGCCTCTTTGAATGCTAAGAATTTCTTTGCTCCGAAGATCGCTTAACATGCGGTTAACGGTCTCCCGAGACACTCCGCAGAAATTGCCTAGCTCCTGGTTAGTAAGGGGGATGTTGATTAGAATTCCTTTGTCCGTTTTGACACCGTAGCTGTTGGACATCCGGATTAGGGTAGAAAAGAGAGCCCCTTTTTTCCCGTGAAGCACGAGATCATGGAGTTTGGTCTGGGTTCTGCGAAAATGGTCACTCATCCATTTCATGAATTCAAAGGCAAGGGCACCGTTCTCAAACAACCTCTGTTCTAATTCCTCTTTATTGACTACCGCGACCTCCCCATCCTCTATAACCTTCGCGTTCAACAAATACTTGGCCCGATCAGTGAAGAGCGTTAGCTCGCCCACGATATCATCCTTTGAACAGATTCGAAGGGTAAGCTCTCTTCCATCGGGTGTGATTTTGCTGATCTGAATGCGCCCGGACCGTATCACGTAAAGTTCTTTGGCTTCGCGTCCTTCTTGAAACAAATAAGTGCCTTTTCGCGTTTTTAAGGTGTGTTCTGCCGAGTGCAAAAGCTCCTTGAGCTCAATGGAAAGTGTGTCTTTCATTCGTTAACCCCTTCTTCCGTTTATAGTTTGATTATATGGCTTCGGTTTGTCCTGGAGGTGTGACACTTTTATGTCGATCATAAAAAAAGGGCTTCTTTTTAAAAAAAGATGCCCTTTTTCATGCTTGCTAAGAGGTTTTTACAAGTGAATCCACGGTTTTTCCTAGGGACAGATAATGATCAAACAACAAGCTCCCCGGCTCATAGACAGAAGGGGTGATGCTGCCTGCTGTCGGTTCTTCTATCGGGAGGCGGGCGATGACTTCGGAATGAAGCTCTTGGGCTAATTGGTCTCCACCGCCTTTTCCGAAGAGAAAGTATTGTTCCAGGCTGCCTGGAGGGGTAAAGTAGCTCATATTTTCTACGACGCCGAGTATTTCATGCTTCGTTTTTAGAGCCATGGTTCCTGCCCGTTCCGCCACATGAGTGGCAGCAGGATGTGGGGTGGTTACTATGATTTCTTTGCTGTTTGGAATCATATGATGCAAATCGAGCGCGACGTCCCCTGTTCCTGGAGGGAGATCTAGAATCGCATAATCAAGCTCTCCCCAAATGACATCCTTCGCAAAGTGTTCAACGATTTTGCCCAGCATAGGGCCTCTCCACACGATCGGGTCATTTCCCTTTACTAAAAAGCCCATTGACATCACTTTCACACCATGGGATTCCACAGGGATGATCTTGCTGTTCATCGTTTTTGGCTTTGAAGTCAAATTCAAGATCTTCGGTACACTAAATCCATATATATCTAAGTCTATTAAAGCTACCTGCTTACCTAATCTAGCTAAAGAAAGGGCGAGGTTGACGGATACCGTGGATTTGCCCACTCCGCCTTTTCCGCTCGTTACGGCGATGATTTCTCCGGTTAACATTTTTTTCACTCCTATTATAGGGATTAACTCTATCCTAAGAGGTTGTGTTCTTTTCCACTATGACATTAATCACACCTTGGGCTTCGTTCAAAAGTTTGTCACGGTTGAATGTGACGTAGTTCACAGTGAACTCTTTCGGTTCACCTTACAATAAGACCATGAAGCATTCGTTGAGTGGCCCAAAACGAACCCGAAAAAATAAATGTGTGAAAAGGAGTATGGATAATGAAATCCTTTGAACGGTCCTTTTATTCAAAGACAAGTATGTATGCTTTCTTTGTGACCTTGATTTTATTCTTTACGATGTGGGTAGGCACAAAAAACTTTAGTCATATTGATATGGCGCTGCTAGGTTATATGATCTCTTCTTTTATATTTGCCATCGGAATCACGGTGCGGATGTGCTCCTGGCTGATTCGTCCGGCCACGCGACAAGTCGTGAAACGGTCGATACAGAACTTAAAAACATCTGAACGGGCATCCAGAAACATTCGTTCCATTTTAGTGACAGCATTCGAAAATATTGTGTTGCAGAAGTTTATTTTCAAAAGAGGAATTTGGAGAGGAATACAGCATTTCCTGATTGCATGGGGGTGTTTGGGATCATTAGCGATCACGTTTGCGTTAACCTTTGGCTGGATGCACTTCCAATTGGTTGACCCCGTCACTTATCAGATCGTTGTCATGGGAATTCCTACTATTTCAATGGATGCTAACGGCTTATTTGCCAAGTTGGTCTACAACGGACTAAACATTACCGCTTTAATGGTTCTGGCTGGGGTTAGCATGGCCATCGTAAGACGAATTCGAGAGAAAGACCTTCAAGTCACGCAACGAGCTGAGTTTGATTTATTCCCTCTTTATTTATTGCTTGCAGTCACAGTCACAGGGTTGCTTCTCACCGTTTCCTATAGCTTCTTGGATGGCTGGATGCATCATTACCTGACCTTAGTTCATCAAGTGACGGTAATAGTGTTCCTTGTCTACTTCCCCTTTGGGAAGCTGTTCCACTTACCGATTCGCCCGTTGGCGACGGCGGTTCCTATGAATTACCAGGAGGTTTTGAAGGTGGATACGAGAGCATGTAAAAAGTGCGGAACGAACTATAGCAGTGACGATCAAATCGCTGACGTGAAAGTGATTTTAGCGGCACAAAGTTTCGACCTCAAAATGGCAGACGGAACGTATCTCGCCGATTACTGTCCATCATGCCGTCGCCGAATCCGCGTCATGAAGCAAATGAACATGGAGGCTCCGCAAGGAAACCCATACGGACCAATACGCACAATGAATGATGTTCATATTTCAGGTTTCGGTAAAAAACGTTCAGACGAATTTTATGACTTGCCAGATCAAAAAGACAAGAAAGTATCAGGAAGATAACAGGAGGGAAGTAATATGAGCCAGTTTGTTACAAAAGAATGGGTAAAGAATCTTCATAAGCCAGGGGAAAAACTGGTCACCACACACTGCTGTTACTGTGGCATGCAATGCGGGATGCACCTTCGCGTAGAAGAAAAGACGGGGAAAGTGGTGGGCGTGGAGCCTCGCTATGATTGGCCGGTCACACTGGGAAAAATGTGCCCGAAAGGGGTTACAGCCTATCAGACTGTAGAGCATAAAGAGAGAATTCTAAAGCCTTTAATTAAGAAAAATGGACAGTTCGTGGAGTCTACCTGGGATGAAGCGCTTGACCTGATTGCAAGCAAGTACGCCGAATTGCAGCAAAAGCACGGCCGAGATGCCCTCTCTGTTTTTGGCGGGGTGTCCATGACCAATGAAAAATGCTATCTCGTAGGTAAATACGCACGTGCGGTACTTGGCACTCGCTTTATTGATTATAATGGACGATTCTGTATGAGCTCCGCTGCAGGCGGCTTTATGAAGACATTAGGAACGGATCGAGGCTCTACGCTGCCTTGGCCTGAATTAGAGCACTCCGATTGCTTCTTTATTGCTGGCTCCAATACTGCTGAATGCCATCCGACAAGCATCCAATGGCTCTGGAAAGCAAAAGACAAAGGGGCCAAAATGATTGTGGCGGATCCTCGGGAAACCCCGACCGCCCGTATTGCCGATGTTCACTTGGATCTCAAGCCGGGAACGGATTCTGCTCTGGCAAATGGAATCATGCACATTCTAATTATGGACGGATATGTAGACGAAGATTATGTAAGCAAGCGCTGCAATAACTATGAAGAGCTAAAGAAGGCCGTGGAGAAATTCACGCCTGACTATACGTCCCAAATTACTGGCATTCATCCAGACAAGATTATCAAAGCTGCGCATATCTATGGACGTTCTCCACGATCCGTCGTGATGTTTGCCCGCGGTGCGGAGCAACAGTCCAAGGGAGTAGACAATGTATCCCTTTATACGTCGATGGCTCTCCTGCGTGGTCAAATTGGCAAATTTGCTTCCGGAGTGGCGACATTTACCGGTCAGGCTAATGGCCAAGGTGGAAGAGAACACGGGCAAAAATCCGATCTTCTTCCAGGCTACCGCAAGCTCACCGATCCCGAAGCGGTCAAATACATTTCCGCGCTTTGGGGGATGGATCCTCAAGATATGCCAAAACCAGGCGTATCCGCATTTGAATTGTTTGATGAGATCCATGCAGGCAACATTCGGGCGATGCACGTGATGTGCAGTAACCCTGCGGTTTCCGCTCCGGATACCGAGTATGTATGGAGTGCGTTCCGCAAGCTGGATTTCATGGTGGTCAGTGATTTCTTCTTATCGGAAACGGCAGAGTTTGCCGATGTCATCTTACCGGCGACGACGTGGGCGGAGGATGAGGGGACCACGACCAACCTAGAGGGCCGCGTCATCCGTATTCGCAAGGTCAGAGAGCCGCTGGGTGAAGCAAAGACCGATTGGGAAATCATGCAAGCCATAGCTAGACGCATGGGCAAAGGCAAGTTCTTCCCATATGAAAACGCAAGAGAGATCTGGGAAGAATTTCGTCTCGCAACCAAAGGCGGAAAGGCCGATTATTATGGTATCACCTGGGAGCGCATTGATAAAGAGGATGGGGTATTCTGGCCATGTCCTTCAGAAGACCACCCAGGAACACCGACCATGTTTAAAGAAAAGTTTGGCCACCCGAACGGCAAAGCCAATCTAGCGGTGGTGGATTGGAAGGAGCCAGGGGAAACGCCAACCAAAGAATATCCGCATATTTTAACCACGGGCCGTGTAGTGTACCATTTCTTATCCGGAAGCCAAACGCGCCGAACCGAGTTCCTGATGGAGCAATGCCCGCTTCCTTACGTGGAAATCCATCCTGAACTAGCCAGTCAATATAATTTACGCAACGGGGATCGAGTGAAGCTCACCACACCGCGTTCACATATGACCTTAGACGTACGTCTGACTAAAGCGATACGAAACGATACTGTATTTGTACCTTATCACTGGGGCAAGGAATTGGCGGTCAACCAATTAACGAATCCGTGCTTGGATCCGACTTCCAGAATGCCTGAATTTAAAGTCTGTGCGGTCAAGATCGAGAAAGTATAGGAAATTAAAGGAGGAACCGCCATGAATAAAATTATGTATCTAGAATTCGAACGCTGCGTCGGCTGCCGCTCATGTCAAGCGGCATGCCGCGAATGCGGGGATCATGAATACAAGGAAAGAAACTATGTTGAGTATGTAGATTTTATGGAAAGCCGCCAAACCTATCCGATGCTCTGTATGCAATGTAAGGATCCAGCTTGTGCCAGAGTATGCCCGGCTAACGCAATCCAAATTACAGAGGAGGGTGTTGTCCTTTCCGCGATGGAAGAAAAATGCATCGGGTGCCGTAATTGTACCTTTGGCTGTCCGTTTGGAATTCCGAAGTTCGATTTTGAAGCGAATAAGATGTATAAGTGCGATATGTGCTATGACCGTACGAAGCATGACATTGCTCCGATGTGCGCATCGGTTTGCCCAAGTGATGCAATCCGATTTATTGATTTTGAAGAAATGCAAGCCTTGCGCCGCCGCCGTACGCAGATGAATTTAGTGGAAGGCAAGAAGCCAAAAGAAGGAAACAAGTGGGATTATGTACCTGAGTTCTTCGGTGTGTATTCAGATTAATGTCCAAAGGAGGGATTAGTCATGCCAGATGAAAAAAAGCTACTCCGCAATCAAAAAGATACGAATGATGATATGATCAATCTTGTCGATAACTTGAATCGGGAAGATGACTTAAAATACAACCGCCGTTCTTTCTTAAAAACGGCGGTGGGTGCAACGGTGGCACTCGGCTTAGCCACCGTTCCCTTTTCAATCAAGGCGATGATGGATAAAGGCCAGGAAGATCCCCTTCGCCTGAAGATCGGGGAACTAGCCGACCTTCCCAAGGGGGAGGCCTTGAATTTTAACTATCCTACCGATTCGGAACCTGCGATCTTGGTTCATACCAAGGATGGGAAACTAAAGGCTTATAATAATAAGTGTACACATCTTCAATGTCCTGTTTTTTACGAAAGTCAACAAGACGTCTTGCTTTGTCCATGTCATCAAGGATTCTTTAGTGTGGATAACGGACATCCGGTGGCGGGGCCTCCTCAGCGCGAACTGCCCCTGATTGAGGTGGAGGTTGTAGACGGCGCAATCTACGCCATAGGAAGGAAGATTCGCCATGATGCCTAAGAAACTATGGTGGGTCATTATTTTTGCTTCTTTGGCCATTAATGTCGTGATGCTTCAATGGACAGTGGAAGCTTATTACGGCTTGGAGTATGAGCATGTATTTACCTATACGGTTGTTGCATTAGTCTCTGTGGCGGTCGCCTTCTTTGCTTACTTAGGGTGGAGAAAAGCGGAGTATGGAAAATAAACGAAAAGACAAGGCTGTAAGACCTGGCCTTGTCTTTTTCTTGTATATTCAACTGGGATAGAGAGAAAAATGTAAAAGAATAAACCGACCACGAGGGGGAAAGACACGTGAACCATGACAAGGACTATGATCGTGACCATGAAGTAGTGGCAAGAGATCAAATGAACACGAATGATCTGACGCAAATCCTGGAAAGTTCATTAGAAATTGAAACGGAGTTAATGCGAACTTATATTATCACAGCGGAGCGGATCCACGAAGACCCGGAGCTTAGGGAAAGACTGCAGAATTTTGCGGAAGGCAATGCGAAGCGGACTCGCCAGCTTATGGATGAGTTAAGCCACATTAAAGGATAGCAAAAAGACTAGCCCAATTTGGACTAGTCTTTTATTTTGGGCTTTACCATGACCCTGTTGGTTCAATTTTTAATGAAGGTCTAGATATCGTTTGCTCTCCGGCAGCGGTGATTAACGTGCAAGATGTAATCCCAAACCCGTTGGAGGAGGACTCGGTGTAATCCATTAATAAACCTTCGTTTAGTACTCTTCCTTCATGGTCGAGCACTTTCACCTTTTGCCCCTTCATGGATTCATGCTTGGCACGCAGCAAAAAGAGCTCCCAGGCGGAAAAGTTCGTACTAATGTAGGCCCCTTCACCAGTAGGAAGATAACCTAATAAGCTGTTGCTATCGTCTATGGTACCCTCTAGCTCACTCAGGAGGCCTTTTATAGCCAAATGGATGGAAGTGTACTCCGACATATTCAGGCTGCCAGGAAAGGTGATAGATGCCTCTCCGTTGATGGTGTCCGCTTCTAGGCGTGCGAGTTCTTTTTGTTCTTTTGTTTCTAGTACATAATAGCCTTGCGTTTTTTTAAACCCATGTCTAATTACGGCCTGATCTATATTTTGTGTGGGAGTATATTTTATCATGGCAGAAAGCATGGCTTACGCCTCCTTTTTCGTTTCATTGATGTTTAATCCTAAGACATAGGGAGGAGATGGTCGATGAAAAAAATCACACGCATGCGATAACGGAGTCCTACTTGTGAACAAAAAACGAATCCAATTCCTTTTGTGAGGTTCGTCACACCTGCTTCCTCTTGATTTCCTTATGATATAAGTATCAGCCGGATAGCTGAATTGATGATCATCAAATTCAAATCATGTTCAATATCCATTAGGAGGAATCAAAAATGAAGACGGAAACCATTAGAACTGGTGGACGGATTGGGGCAAACTGGAATCCAGAAAATGAAGCATTCTGGGAAGCAGAAGGGAAAAAACACGCGAGAAGAAACTTGATGATCTCCGTGCCAGCCCTCTTGCTCGCCTTCGCCGTTTGGCAAATATGGTCTGTAGTAGCCGTTCGCTTGAATGATGTCGGCTTTGCTTTTACATCGAGTCAGCTGTTTACTTTAGCAGCCTTGCCAGGACTTACAGGAGCTACCCTTCGTATTTTTTATACCTTCCTGCCAGGAATCTTTGGCGGAAAAAACTGGACGGTTATTTCAACAGCATCCCTATTAATTCCTTCAATAGGAATCGGGTTTGCGGTTCAGAATCCTGAAACGAGTTTTACGACGATGGCCATCTTAGCGGCGCTCTGCGGACTTGGGGGAGGAAACTTCTCATCTTCCATGGCCAATATTAGCTTCTTCTTTCCAAAGAAGGCGAAAGGAACGGCTCTTGGAATCAACGCAGGAATTGGGAATCTTGGAGTAAGTACAGTACAGTTCATCGCCCCGATTGTCATTACGACTAGTATTTTTGGCGCATGGGGTGGAGTGAATCAGCAATTAGCGAACGGTTCAGAAGTTTGGATTCAAAACGCAGCTTTTATCTGGGTTATACCGATCGTTTTAGTTACTATTGCAGCGATGTTTGGAATGGATAACCTTACCTCTGCGAAACAATCTTTCAAGGATCAAGCGATTATCTTTAAGAGAAAACATACGTGGATTATGACTTGGCTTTATGTTATGTGCTTTGGTTCCTTCATCGGCTATTCTGCAGCATTCCCGCTGTTGATCAAATCTCAATTTGCAGACTTGAACGTCATCCATTTGGCTTTCTTAGGACCGCTAGTGGGTGCTGCAATTCGACCTTTTGGCGGATGGCTGTCCGACAAATTGGGTGGAGCCTTCGTTACCTTCTGGGACATCATCGTTATGATCGCCGCAACATTTGGAGTTATCTATTTCTTAAATGCGAATAACTTTACTGGTTTCTTGATTATGTTCCTCATCTTGTTCACTACAACGGGTATTGCGAATGGGTCGACGTTCCGTATGATTCCTTTCATCTTCCCAGCAAAAGAAGCGGCTCCGGTTCTTGGGTTTACGGCAGCCATTGGTGCTTACGGTGCGTTCTTCATTCCTAAAATCTTCGGATGGTCCATTGCGACAACGGGAGCAGCAAACTTAGCACTGTATCTTTTCATCGGCTACTACGCGATTAGCTTAGTCATTACCTGGTACTATTACTCCAGAAAGAATGCAGAAGTGAAGTGTTAGAACATTTAGGTGTACCTTTACAGGTACACCTATCTGAATATTAATGTGGGGTGACGAAAATGAGGTTGAAGGATTTTGCCAAGGCAGGACATCCACCCACTCTTCTTAGTGCTTTCCTC
Organism: Ammoniphilus sp.; assembly: GCA_041640415.1. Classification (GTDB taxonomy): domain Bacteria; phylum Bacillota; class Bacilli; order Aneurinibacillales; family RAOX-1; genus YIM-78166. The sequence goes on from JBEQAI010000004.1 coordinate 25,321, forward strand.
TACTTTGACATCAGTTTTATGATTTGGGTGATTCTCGGGGCAACAGGTACATTTATTGTAGAAGATCTAGGGTTATCCCCGGTCCAGAAAGGGTTGATGGTAGGGATTCCGGTCTTGGGTGGAGCCTTGATGAGGATTCCCATGGGACTGCTGGCTGACCGTTATGGCGGAAAGCGGATGGGGATGATTGGTATGCTATTGACTATGATCCCGTTGACGTGGGGATGGTTATTTGCCAATAGTCTGAGTGAAATCTATGTTCTTGGTTTTTTATTAGGGATTGCCGGCGCCAGCTTTGCTGTAGCCCTGCCATTAGCCAGCCGATGGTATCCAAAGGAGCACCAAGGCTTAGCGATGGGAATCGCGGGTGCAGGGAACAGCGGAACGGTTTTGGCAATGCTGTTTGGACCGCGAATAGCAACCGCTTATGATTGGCAAACGGTATTTGGTTTAGCTCTTATTCCTCTCGTGATTGCATTCATCGTATTTGCCATTTTTGCTAAGGATTGTCCAACTGAGGCGAAGCCAATGAAGTTTGCTGAGTATATGCGCGTGATGAAACAAAAGGAGCCTTGGCTGTTCGCTTTCTTCTACAGCTTATCCTTCGGTGGCTTTGTCGGGCTCACCAGCTATTTGACCCTGTTTTTCTTTGATCAATACGGAGTAAGTAAAGTACGCGCGGGGGATTTTGTCACGCTCGTGGTGTTTGCGGGAAGCTTTGTACGTCCGATCGGAGGGTATCTAGCAGATAAGTATGGGGGAATGAAGCTGCTAGTAATCTTGTTTGGAGGAGCAGCTGTTACGATGTTTATCGTCGGCACCCTGCCGCCCGTTTATATTGCTTTATCTCTTCTGTTTGTCACTTTAATTTTTATGGGGGCAGCCAATGGAGCACTGTTCCAGGTCATTCCCGTAAGATTCCCCAAGGAAGTTGGATTGTTGACTGGGTTCGTGGGAGCAGCCGGAGGCCTAGGAGGTTTCTTTCTTCCGAATATCCTTGGAACCTTCAAGCAAATCACTGGCTCTTATTCCTATGGCTTCTGGTGGGTGGCAGCTACGATGCTCATAGCGATTTTGTTTATGGTAGGGTTGAAGCGTGTGATTGCGGTGAGGGCGCCAAAATTGGCGAAAGGGAGTAAGGCCGTCCGTTAGGGATGGCTTTTTAGTTCGGGTTAAAATAAACCCTTCCTTTCGTAGTCCCTTTGTTAGGTAGCTTCATGGAGGTAAGTAAGCGGCTAACGGTGTAGGGGGAAGAAAGCTGGAGCAGCCTTTGGCATTCTTTATTCGTAATTTGATTGAATAACTGAAGATAGTCCAGGATGTGCCTAGTATGGGCATCCTGAGATTGAAAGTGGCAACGAGGACATGTCCAACCGTTATAGCCGCGCTGGAGGGGGGAGGAACCGCAGTCAGGACAGGGGATTCCCTCAATAAAATCGGAACGCTGCAGCTGGTAGGTTTGTAGGGGATCAAATGCTGCCGGGGAATCACTTTCCAGCAAGGCTTGAGTCCACTTTTTCAGGTGATGAGGAGTTAAGATGACGTCTTGTTGCCGTTCCACTCTTCAATCTTAAAAGGGATGCCCTCTGCGTGAGTAACTTGATGGACCAGGTGTTTATGGTCATTTTCGAACTCGATAATGCTGCTGGGAAAGCTTACCGCGACAAGGCAGTGAATGGGGAGGGGCTTTAGCCTGAGGCTGTCCATCCATTTTAGAAGCATGATTCGTTGTCTTTGTGCTTGGAGTATGGGGTTAGAGAAACCTTGTTTTTGGTTTGCTTTCTCTCGGGTGAGCTGGTGGGAGAAGGTGAGGGTACCGCTTAAGTTTTTACACTCAATGATTACGGCAAAGCTAGTGCTGAGCACGAAGGCGTCAATCTGGCAACCTGGAAGCCTGAGTCCCTGGTAAATATGATATGGTTCATCTGGCAAGAAGCTGAGATGATAGTCCAATTCTCGCTCGCCGCGATAACCAGCGCGAAAATTTTTAAGATCTTCCTCAATCGTGTGCCGTTTGGGGTGATGAGGGAGGAGCAAGCGAAGAGTGGATTCCAGTTTTTTTAGCTGGAGCGGCTCTTTTCTCTCTTTTTTTATCATAGCTAAACCTCCTGTTTGGGGGATGTCTAGGGATTCGACGGGTTGGAGGAATATCCTTCTGTGATCTTGCAGGTTTAGGTGATATTTTTGCAAGTTTGATTGATAATCTTGCAAGTTTTGAATTTTTTTTGCAAGTTACAGCATTAATCTTGCAAGTAAGTAAAAAGAGGGTGTCCCAACCTTTTGGGACGCCCTCTTATCCAGTTATTTTTTCCGAGCCAAGCACTCCAGAAGCTTACGATCTAGGATTTTCTTAAATTCCACATGGAGAGGCTGAGTTGTCTTAGATGTTGCTGCGGGTGTAGTTCGTATCATAGCATATCCACCTTTCCATTTAGGAGATATCACTATCTTATATGGAAACCTCAATGGGGACTATGAACTTTATCACATGATGTTCAGCAGGACTCTCTTGTTTAACAGCATCTCAACAAGCTGATCCCAGTGCTTCACGCGCTGAAACTGGGAGATGTGGCGATTCCACGGGTGGTCGAAAATGATTTTGGTTTCTACAGGCGACTTCATAATATTATGAGGGCCGTCATCCACGAATATATCTCCTAATACCAGATCCTTGCGATGGGTCAGGACGAGACTGGGATGTGTGAGGAAGCCCAGGTTTTCGCGGATCCAGTAGTATTTATCTTGATAAGCGTAGTGCTCGCTGGCGGTTACAAACACGATATCATAGTAACGGGACAGCTCCTTAATTCCTGCAATAGCCCCCTCTTTTGCGGGCAGATTTCGGAAGAATCCCGGCTCTTTATTAATTTCTTCAAAAATCATGTGGATAATGTCCGGTGGGAGAATACTCGAAAGATCCCACTTTGTCCATTCTTCCTGGTCATAAAGAGTCCCTGTTTTCTCGTAGATCCGTTTTACCCAAGTTGAAGTCTGGTCAACAGTTACATCATCCATGTCTAAAAGAAGAATTTTTCTCTGGTCTTCAATGGTCATTCGTAATCTCCTTTCATCCTTTTGCGTCGATTGCCCACTGATGAGGGGTGATTTTGTCGTGTTAACATATATAGCTAGAGATCAGGTCGTTTAGAACTACTTTATGAAGATTAAAATGGGGTTACATTTTGAGCAGGGTGGCATACTCCAAAAATAGTGTTTTATATCTTAGTCGACGGATCAACGAAAGGTGCATGGCCAAGAAACTATTGCTGAAAGCTAGAGAGTCCAATATAATATAGACAAAATAGCATATTATGGGTGAAACAGGTCTTCATTCCAATAGAATGAAGTTAAAAGGGAAGAGTGGTAATTGGCAGCTTGCCAAGATTCCAACGCGGTCCCGCCACTGTAAATGGGGAGTTCTTCTTTAGCGTCCACTGTCCTTTTGGGATGGGAAGGATAAGGGGAGCGTCGATCCGTGAGCCAGGAGACCTGCCTGTTTACTAAGGTTCGTTTTTTCCTTCGGGTCAAAGGAAAAGCCAGGATGACGCTAGCTTTAGAAGCCTTGATTTCCTATTGGAACCAGGGCTTTTTCTATTAAGGAGGGGACAAATGTCGAAGCCAGATAAACAGCGCGGATTAGTGCTTGTCTATACAGGAGACGGAAAAGGAAAAACAACCGCTGCCCTTGGGGTGGCTGTGAGAGCAACCGGCAGAGGGAAAAAGGTACTGATGCTGCAATTTATAAAATCCCCCGAACGGACCTACGGGGAAAAGATCATCTTTGATAAGCTGGGCATAGAAATTCATCAGCTGGGTATCGGATTTACCTGGACGAAAACGCCGGAGGAGCATCGGGCTGCCCTGCAGGAAGCGTGGCGATTCACCAAGCAGAAGGTGGCAGAAGGGAATTATGATGTGGTCATTCTAGATGAATTGAACAATGCCTTAGCTATCCAGACTTTTCCGGTGGAGGACGTGCTTCCTTTACGCGAGGTTATCGCATGGATAAAGGAACGTCCTCACGGGATGCATATGGTGATCACGGGACGGAACGCCAAGCCGGAAATGATCGATATCGCAGATCTTGTGACGGAGATGAAGCCGGTGAAGCATTATTATGATGAAGGCATTCCAGCGGTATTGGGGATTGAGTTTTAATGGCTTGGATTGAGCGATTCGGACATGGCGGGGATTTATTGACCGCCTCGGCAGCCTTTGGGGTTCCCCCATCTGAGCTTTTGGATTTCAGTGCCAATATTAATCCGTTAGGTCCTCCTGAACAAGTGATCTCCTATTTACATAATCATCTACACTCTATCATTCATTATCCGGATCCCGGTCACCGTAAGCTGAAGGAACTCCTAGCTCAGCGATTAGGGTGGAGCACGGAGGGGATCCTGGTTGGAAACGGGGCAGCAGAATGTATGGCCTTGGTGCTGCAGGCACTCCAGCCTAGGCGAGTGGGCCTCATCTACCCCTGTTTCTCCGAGTACAGCCAGCTGTCCGCGCAATTCGGAGCGGAAGTGACGGGAATCGTAGGCGTAGCAGAAAACGGTTTTAAACCGGATCCAGATGAGCTAGAAGCCTTGTTTCGCCAGACCGATCTTGTGTTTGTCGGTCATCCGAATAATCCTACTGGAATCGTATACGAATGGGAAGAGTTGCTAGAAATGGCCCGCTGGTCAACGGAACAAGAAACGCTGCTTGTGGTAGATGAAGCTTTCCTTGATTTTCTTCCTCAGGAAAAGCAAGTGACTCTCTTGCCTTATCTGGATCAATTCCCCAACGTGATCCTTATTCGGTCCATGACGAAGCTTTATGCGATTCCAGGGCTACGGCTGGGATTTGCCTTGGGTCAACCGGAACACATAGCAGCTCTTAGGCGCAAGCAAGTCACGTGGAGTGTAAATAGCCTGGCTTTGGCAGCCGGAGAGCTTTGCCTGGAGCAGCGAGCGTACGAAGCCGCAACCATAAAGCTCATACAGGAAGAACGAACTTACTTAAGCGAACAAATCCGCGAGGTGCTTGGAGCAGAGGTCTTGCCTGGGGAAGCCAACTTCCTGCTGGTTCGATTGCCTGCGCCTTGGACGGCGGATGACTTGCAATGGGCTTTAGGAGCGAAAGGGATTATGGTCCGAAACTGTTCGATGTATCAAGGACTGACGTCGAGAGACATCCGGATAGCGGTACGAACCCGAACGGAAAATGATCGCCTGCTTGCTGCCCTACGCGAGGTAGATCAGCAAAGGAGGAGTGAAGGATGAGCCTGATCCTGATTACAGGCGGAGTTCGTTCTGGAAAAAGCCGTTTTGCGGAGCAGCGGGCTCATGAGCTAGGCGGCAGCATTTTATATGTAGCAACGGGAAAAGTCTACGATCAAGAGATGGAACAGCGGATTCAGCTGCATCAAGAAAGAAGACCAGTCGACTGGGGACTAGCGGAATGCCCTCATCATCTGGATCCTGTTTTTCAGAGCACTAAAGGATACCAAGGAATTCTAATCGACTGCTTATCGACCTGGGTTAGCAATCGATTGATGGAGGTTCCGGAGGCGCGAATGCGAGATGAACATGTAGCGCAGACTCTGCGTGAAGATCTTAAGCGCTGGGTCGCTGCGGCAAAAGACTTGGAGATTCCGGTCATCGTAGTCACCAGTGAAGTGGGGCTTGGCGGCGTGGCCATGTCCAGATTAGGCAGATGGTTCCAAGATCTACTGGGCGAATGCAACCAATGGGTAGCGAGGGAAGCAGATGAAGTTTACACTGTGCTTTCGGGAATCCCTTGGAGGATCAAGGGATGAACGCATTCTTTCACGCTGTGGCTTTTCTTACGCGCTTTCCCGTTCCGAAGCTTTCTTCCTCTCAAGAGGATTGGCTGAAAAGCCCTGTGTATTACCCCATCGTAGGGCTCCTCATTGGCGGGCTGTTATTTGCCTGTGTGCAGGTGTTGTTTCCCTATTTGACTGCACCAGTCGTTGCGGTTCTCACCCTAACGGTTTGGGTTTACATCACAGGGGGACTTCATCTGGACGGATGGATGGATTTAGCCGATGGGCTCGGAAGCTATCGTTCTCGTGAAGAAGTTTTGCGGATTATGAAAGATAGCCGCGTGGGAGCCATGGGGGTTACGGCAGCGATTCTTCTTTTGCTTTTGAAAGCAACCCTTCTCTATGAATTTATAATTGAAGGTTTACATACTTGGCTTCTCCTGCTCCCGATAGCCGCCCGTCTTTTTTTAGTCCTTTCTATTCGCTGTTGGCCCTACCTGTCGGCTCAAGGCTTAGGGCACGGGATGGGAGAGAAGATAAAGGGGTGGAAGCTAGGACTTGGGATTATTTTTACTAATCTTGTAAGTTTTGCAGTATGCGGCGTGGTTGGTGTTGTTTCCCTGATTCTTACCCTTCTTGCAGGCTGGTGGATGGCTCATCGGATCGTCAAGCGGTTAGGAGGACTTACGGGCGATGGCTACGGGGCTTTAGTTGAGGGATGCGAAACCGCCTGCGCCTTGTTTCTTCTTTTGACTTGGAGGTGGATAGGATGAAATGGATATGGATCCGCCATGGAGAAACGGATATGAACGCCCAAGGGCGGTATTTGGGGCATCGGGATGCTAGACTCAACGACAAGGGCAGAATTCAAGCCTGTCAGTTGGCTCAGCAGCTTAAAAAAATGAAGATCAATCGGATTTACTCCAGTGATCTCACACGATGTATGGAGACGGCGGACATGATCGCAGCATCTCCCGTGCAACAACCTACTCCAGTTCAAGCATTGCGAGAGCTGGATTTCGGAGAATGGGACGGCTTAAGCTATGAGGAAATCATGAGCGCTGATCCGCACCATGCCCAGCGCTGGTACCAGAATCCCTTTGAAGTCGCTCCCCCTAGAGGAGAAACGCTGGCCATGCTCAGCAAGAGAGTCGATGATTGGCTGAAGCACCTGCAGCGTTCCTTGCACGAGCATGAAACAGCAGCCATCGTTAGCCACGGCGGGGTGGTGCGTTGGTTTCAGAGTCAATGGGTGTGCCAAGACCCTAGTCGCTACTGGGACGTTCCGGGGCTTGCGCACGGCTCCTTCATGGTGGCTTCTTGGGATGGGAAAAGTTGGGCCATTCAGGAGGAGGCAACATGATGCAAGCATTCGCATTAATTTGTGCCTACCTGGTTGATCGGATCTGGGGAGATCCGCGGTCCATTCCCCACCCGGTCATCCTTATGGGGCATATGATCACCTGGCTGGAAAAGAGAATTCGCGCCTTGCAGCTCAATGAACTGCAGCTTAAGTGGGCTGGCCTTTCCTTTCCTCTGGTTCTAGTTGGCGGCAGCTATCTGCTCGTCTGGGGCGTTCTCTATGGACTGGGAAAGATCCACCCCTGGCTTGCCTGGGGGATGGAGGTCTGGCTCATATCAACAACGATCGCGACGAAAGGATTAGCGGATGCGGGATTGGAGATTTTCCGGCATCTTCGAAATGGAGATCTGGAGCAGTCGCGAAAATCCTTATCCATGGTGGTTGGGAGAGATACGGCCACGCTTGACGAGCCGGAAATTTCCCGCGGAGCGGTGGAAACGGTGGCGGAAAATATCGTCGATGCGATTCTTTCCCCTCTATTTTACGCGGCCATTGGCGGTGCCCCGTTAGCGATGGCTTATCGCGCCGCCAATACGCTAGATTCCATGGTGGGGTACAAGAATGAAAAGTACTTTTATCTAGGCTGGGCATCCGCGCGTTTTGACGATCTGGCCAACTATATCCCCGCACGAATCGCGGCGGTGCTCCTAGTAATCGCAGCATGGCTCAAGGGTCATCGCGCCTCCGATTGCTGGCGGGTCATCCGCAGAGATGCAAGGCTTCACCCCAGCCCCAATAGTGGCTTTACCGAAGCGGGTATGGCTGGGGCGCTGGGAATTCAGCTGGGGGGATTGAACTACTATCAAGGAGTGCCTTCCAACCGAGCTAAGCTAGGGGACCCTACGCGCAGCATCCACGCTCAGGACATCTTGGAAACGGTGAAAGTCATGAAATTAGTATCTCTATTATTTCTTCTTTTCTTAACCATTGGGAGAGTTGGGGTGGACATCCTATGAAGCTCATTCTCCTGCGGCATGGCGAGACGGGTTGGAATTTAGAAAAGAGAATACAAGGAACTCAAAACGTACCTTTAAATGAGCTGGGTAAGAAGCAAATGGAGGAGATTGGTGAATACTTTTTCAATAAATATGAAAAAACGATTCACCGAATCATCGTCAGTCCTTTGCGTAGGACTGTCGAATCCGCGCTCATTTTTAATGAAAGGCTGCGTCTTCCTCTTGAGTTTCGAGAAGAATTTCAGGAGCGCTCCTTTGGAATCTTGGAAGGTCAGACCGTGGAGGAAATCAGGCAGAGCTACCAGATTGAGGACGTGGAGGAAGTCCGCGAGGCAAGGCATGGTATCGAGAGCATGGATACTCTAAGCTTGCGGCTAGAAAAGGGTTTGCGCTATCTGAGGGAAACTTACCCGCAAGACCGGATTGTCTTGGTTACGCATGGGAGCATCATCAAAGAAATTGCG